>JAEDKS010000083.1 GCA_016295665.1 Clostridia bacterium | reverse complement strand
GGCGACGTGTCCGCCTACATCCCCACCAACGTGATTTCCATCACCGACGGTCAGATCTTCCTGGAGACCGAGCTGTTCCACGCCGGCATCATGCCCGCCGTGAACCCCGGCATCTCCGTCAGCCGCGTGGGCGGCAACGCCCAGATCAAGGCCATGAAGAAGGTCGCCGGCAGCCTGAAGCTGCTCTACAGCCAGTACCGCGAGCTGCAGGGCTTCGCCCAGTTCGGCTCCGACCTGGACGCGGACACCAAGGCCCGTCTGGCCCAGGGCGCCCGCATCGTCGAGGTGCTCAAGCAGGGCCGCAGCAAGCCCGTCGCCGTGGAGGATCAGGTGTGCATCTTCTACGCCGTGACCCACGACTACCTGACGGACGTGGCTGTGGAGGACGTGGCGTCCTACGAGGAGGGGCTCTATGCCCGCATGGCGGCGCAGCATGTGGATGTGCTGGACGCCATCCGCACCACCGGTCAGCTCTCCAAGGAGACCGAGGAGGCGCTGAAGGCCGCGCTGGATGCCTACACCCGCGATTTCCTCAAGGGAAAGCAGTAAGGAGGCGCGACCATGGCTGGAGCGTCCATGAAGGACATCAAGCTGCGCATCCGCAGTGTGGAAAGCACCATGCAGATCACCAAGGCCATGCAGCTGGTGGCCTCCTCCAAGCTGCGCCGCGCCCGGGAGCGCATGGAGAGCAGCCGCCCCTACGCCCGCGTCTCCCGCGAGGCGGTGATGGCGGCGGTGTCCTCCTGCCGGGAGGGCAGCGTGCCCTACGTCACCCCTCGGGAGGTGAAGCGCCGCTGCTACGTCATCATCGCGGGCGACCGCGGACTGGCGGGCGGCTACAACAGCAACGTGTTCAAGGCCGTGCAGGCCCATCGGGGCGATGTGGACTGCTGCGCCATGCCGGTGGGCCGCAAGGCACAGGAGTTCTGTCACCACCGGGGCATCCCCGCGCTGGCGGACGACTTCGAGCGGGTGGAGGGCACCACGGTGGGCAGCTGCTTCCGGATGGCCTACCTGCTGCTGGGCGCCTATGACCGGGGCGAGGTGGACGAGATCGTGCTGGTCTACACCGATCTGGTGAACATGATGAACCAGGAGGTGCATCTGGAGCGCCTGGTTCCCGTTGAGGCGCCGGAAAAGCCGGACGGACGGGCCGTGTCCACGGTGTATGAGCCCGAGCCCGACGAGCTGCTGGGGCGGGTCATGCCGGATTTCCTGGCGGGCCGGCTGTACAGCGCCGTCTGCGATTCCTATGCCAGTGAGGTCGCCAGCCGGCGCAACGCCATGGACTCGGCGACCAAGAACGCGGACGCGATGATCTCCGACCTGCGGCTGAAGTACAACCGGGCCCGGCAGGGCGCCATCACCCAGGAGATCACGGAGATCGTGGCGGGCGCGGAGAAGTGAGCGGCTCACCCCGCCGCCGCTTCCCTTTAGCTTCCGTTTTGAAAGGAGTACCCTATGAGCAAGAACATTGGCAAGGTGGTGCAGGTCATCGGCCCCGTGCTGGACATCCGGTTCGAGGACGGACACCTGCCCGAATTGCTGAACGCCATAGAAATTGAGAGCCAGGGGCACAAGATCACCGCGGAGGTGGCCCAGCACGTGGGCGACAACGTGGTGCGCTGCATCTCCATGAACGCCACCGACGGCATGGTGCGCGGTCTGGACGCGGTGGACACCGGCAGCCCCATCACCGTGCCCGTGGGCGAGAAGTGCCTGGGCCGCATCTTCAACCTGCTGGGCGAGGCCGTGGACGATCAGCCCGACCCCACCGATGTGGAGCGCTGGCCCAT
The DNA here is from genome assembly GCA_016295665.1 of Clostridia bacterium. Taxonomy (GTDB): domain Bacteria; phylum Bacillota; class Clostridia; order Christensenellales; family Aristaeellaceae; genus HGM11604. Next base: position 8,281 of record JAEDKS010000083.1, on the reverse strand, counting down.
TCATCGCCCCGCCCCCAGCTATGAGGAGCAGGAGACCTCCACGGAGATTCTGGAGACCGGCATCAAGGTCGTTGACCTGATCGCGCCCTACGCCAAGGGCGGCAAGATCGGCCTGTTCGGCGGCGCCGGCGTGGGCAAGACCGTGCTCATCATGGAGCTGATCAACAACGTTGCCAAGCAGCACGGCGGCCTGTCCGTGTTCGCCGGCGTGGGCGAGCGCACCCGCGAGGGCAACGACCTGTACAACGAGATGAAGGAGAGCGGCGTCATCAACAAGACGGCGCTGGTCTACGGTCAGATGAACGAGCCGCCGGGAGCCCGTATGCGCGTGGCCCTGTCCGGCCTGACCATGGCGGAGTACTTCCGCGACCGGGAGAACCAGGACGTGCTGCTCTTCATCGACAACATCTTCCGCTTCACTCAGGCGGGCTCCGAGGTGTCCGCGCTGCTGGGCCGCATGCCCAGCGCCGTGGGCTATCAGCCCACGCTGGCCACCGAGATGGGCGCCCTGCAGGAGCGCATCACCTCCACCAAGAAGGGCTCCATCACCTCCGTGCAGGCGGTGTACGTGCCCGCCGACGACCTGACCGACCCGGCCCCTGCCACGACCTTCGCCCATCTGGACGCCACCACGGTGCTGAGCCGTGCCATCTCCTCCCTGGGCATCTATCCCGCCGTGGATCCGCTGGAGTCCACCAGCCGCATCCTGACCCCCGAGGTCGTGGGACAGGAGCACTACGAGGTCGCCCGCCAGGTGCAGAGCATCCTCCAGCGCTACAAGGAGCTGCAGGACATCATCGCCATCATGGGCATGGACGAGCTGAGCGACGAGGACAAGCTGGTGGTCAGCCGCGCCCGCAAGGTGCAGCGCTTCCTGTCCCAGCCCTTCTCCGTGGCGGAGCAGTTCACCGGCATGGAGGGCAAGTATGTGCCGCTGAAGGAGACCATCCGCGGCTTCCGCGAGATCATCGAGGGCAAGCACGACGACCTGCCCGAGAGCGCGTTCCTGTTTGTGGGCACCATCGACGAGGCGGTGGCGAAGGCCGGCAAGTCCGAAGAATAAGGGGGCTTGAAGCATGGCAACCTTCCATCTGCAGGTGGTCACGCCGGATCACATGGTCTTTGACGGCGAGGCGGAGCGCATTCTGCTGCGCACCGTGAACGGCGATGTGTGCATTCTGGCGCATCATATTGATTTCGCCGCGCCCCTGGGCATCGGCGAGGCGCGGGTCACCGACGCCGAGGGCAACACCCGCACCGCAGCCTGCGCCGGCGGCCTGCTCAGCGTACAGAACGGCGAGGCCCGGGTCATCGCCACCACCTTCGAGTGGTCGGACGAGATCGACCTGGCCCGCGCCGAGCGCGCCCAGCAGATCGCTCAGGAGAAGCTGAACTCCCTGAAGCACGACGACCGCAGCTACGCCTTTGCGGAGGCCAAGCTGAAGCGCGCGCTGACGCGGATTCGCGTCAAGGAATGAGCGCGGGAAGCGTGCATCCCAAGCAGAAAACGGAAGAACCCGCTGTGGCGCGAGTCGCCCGGCGGGTTCTTTGGCACGATGGGCCCCGTGGCTCCCAATTCCTTCCGGATGCCTCTTGCGCCCGGTGCCCCATCCATGCTATAATACCAGACAGAACGGCCTGCGAACATGGAGGATAAGGAAAACGCGAAGGAGAGGAAGGCGGGGCGTATGGGCAAAAGGAGCCGGTACATCATCCCGGGGCTTGCGCTGCTGCTGGTGCTGCTGCTGTCGGGCAGCGCCCTGGCGGAGGACGTGCATATGGAGCTGGAGAAGGGAACCCTGTTGGGCGGCGCCTGCATCCGGGGCGTCGGCAGCGTGAGCTGGGTGGAGGGCCTGCAGAAGGAGGGGGACGGCGTGTCCGTGACCATGGAGGTGCCGGAGAGCGGGTTCTATGACATCGTCATCCGCTCCGCCAGCATGGACGGCTCCCACAAGGAGAACCATGTGGCGGTGGACGGGGAGCGCGTGGGCGAGGTGATCTGCGAGGGCGTTTCGTTCGCGGACAACTGCGTGGAGTACGTGTATCTGGCGCAGGGCACCCACGAGATCGCGATTACCTCCTACTGGGGATGGGTAAAGCTGGACAGCGTGATCCTGCGCCCCTCCAGCGCGCTGCCGGAGGACGTGTGGCAGGTGGCGCCCACCCTGGTGAACCCGGACGCGGACGAGAACGCCCTGCGGCTGATGCGGTACCTGTGCAGCATCTACGGCAGGCAGATGCTGTCCGGACAGTACTGCGACACGGGCATGAACGGCAAGGAGATGACCGTCATCGAGCAGGTGACGGGCAGGAAGCCCGCGGTGCTGGGGCTGGACATGATCGAGCTGTCCCCGTCCCGCGCCAAATACAACGGCGGCGGCAGCCGGGTCATTGAGTACGCGAAGGAATGGTGGGAGGCGGGCGGCATCGTCACCTTCTGCTGGCACTGGAACGTGCCGGAGAAGTACTTCACGGACATCTGGTGGAAGGGCTTCTACACCGATACGGTCAGCATTGATCTGGCGAAGATCATGGGCGGGGAGGATCCGGAGGGGTACGAGCTGCTCATGCGCGACATCGACGTGATCGCCGGGTATCTTGCGGAGCTGCGGGACGCGGGGGTGCCCGTGCTGTGGCGTCCGCTGCACGAGGCCAGCGGCGGCTGGTTCTGGTGGGGCGCCGCCGGGGCGGAGGCGTACAGGCAGCTGTATATCACCATGTACGAGAAGCTGACCGTGGAGCACAATCTGACCAACCTGATCTGGGTCTGGAATGGACAGAGCCCGGACTGGTACCCGGGGGACGCGTATGTGGACATCATCGGCGATGACATCTACGCCGGCAACCGGGTCTACACCACCCAGGCGGCGCGCTTCCTGCAGGCGGTGCGCACCCCCGGCACCCGCAAGCTGGTGATGCTGACCGAGAACGGCTGCCTGATCGACCCGGAGCTGGCGGAGCGGGATCACATCCTGTGGGGCATGTTCTGCACCTGGCAGGGGGAGTTCGTACAGCAGGACGGGAAGCTCAGCGAGCAGTACAACGACGCGGACATGCTGCGGAAGGTCTACGGCAGCGACCTCGTCCTGACCTTGGACGAGCTGCCCGAGCTGCGTCACGACTGACGGCGACCGCGCAGGCATACGGAAGGAGAGAGCGCATATGGCAACCTTTGATCTGCATCCCGGGGAGCGGCTGATCCGCCCCACCGACCCGAACCTCCAGTACATGGGCCGCATCGACGACGAGAACCCGGAGGCGCCGGTGTTCCACTACGTCTGCTCCAGCATCCGCCTTCGGGTGACCGGCGGGGTGCTGCGCATGTTCCTGACCAACATCCACAACTGCTGGGAGAACCGGCTGGGCGTCATCGTGAACGGTAAGCAGCACGCGGTGCTGCTGCCCGAGAGCGGGGACGCGGCCCTTGACCTGTCCGGCATGCTGGGGGCAGGGGAGAATGACGTGCTGATCTTCAAGCGGCAGGACAGCTGTCATGCCTTTGTGTTCCACGGTCTGGCGATCGCGGAGGACGCGCAGCTGCTGCCCCCGCCGCCGCTGCCCGCGCGCAGAATCGAGTTCTATGGCGATTCTGTCACCGCCGGAGAGGTCAGCGAGGCGCTGGACTATGCCGGCAAGGTCGATCCGCCCCACAACGGGCAGTACTCCAACGGCTGGTGGAGCTACGCCTGGCAGACCGCCCGGATGCTGAACGCGCAGATCCACGACATCGCACAGGGCGGCATCTCCCTGCAGGACGGCTGCGGCTACTTCAATGCTCCGGATTACCTTGGCATGCTGTCCTGCTACGACAAGGTGCACTACAACCCCTTCCTTGGCCCCGTGAAGAGCTGGGATTTCAAGCGATATCGTCCCCATGTGGTGGTGATCGCCATCGGGCAGAACGACGCCCATCCCGACAACTTCATGGAACGGGACTACGAGGGCGACAAGGCCCGGCAATGGCGCAGCGATTACCGGCTGCTGGTGGAGAAGCTGCGGGCGGAGTACCCGGCGGCGGAGATCATTCTGACCACCACCATCCTCGGTCACGCGAAGCAGTGGGACGACGCCATCGACAGCGTGTGCCGCGATCTGCAGCGGACGGATGCGCACATCCACCACTTCCTCTACGAGAAGAACGGCTGCGGCACGCCCGGGCACATCCGGGCCAACGAGGCAGAGGGCATGGCCCGGGAGCTGAGCGCCTTCATCGAGGGGCTGGGCGAGGACATCTGGCAGCGCTGAGGGTGGCGCGAGGAAAGCGACAATGGCATGAACAGCACAAAAGACCCCTGCATCGTTCTCGGTGCAGGGGCCTGATTCATACGGGGCAGGCGGAACGCGGGGTCAGCCGTACATGTTCTCTGTCAGCAGGGCGCCGGCGTTGGGCAGCTGATGCTGCTCCACCATCCGCATCAGCGCCTCGGTGATGCGCGAATCGTACTGGGCGGACATCTGCCGCAGCTCCAGCGCGGCGTCCTCGAAGGTCTTGGTGCGGTTGTAGCCGCGGTAGGCAGTCATGGCGTCAAAGGAGTCCGCCACCGCCAGAATCCGGGACTCGAAGGGAATCTCCTCCCCGTGCAGGTGGTTGGGGTAGCCGCTGCCGTCCAGCCGCTCATGGTGGCACTGGGCGATGCGGCAGACGCTGGCGCTGTAGTGGGTGGAGAGGATGTCGGCGCTGGCCTGGGCGTGGCGCTTGATGTACTCATACTCCTCGGGGGTCACGCGCCCGGGCTTTTTGAGAATCTCGTCAGGAATGACGCACTTGCCGATGTCATGGAACAGGGAGCCCAGCACCATGTCCCCGTAGGAGGCGGTGCAGTACTGCTCCAGCTGCTTGCGCAGGGCGAGGGCGTAGTGCATGACGTTTTTGCTGTGCTGGGCGGTGAAGTGATCCTTCTCGTCAATCTGGCGGATGCGGTGCACGAGCTCCAGCTGGAAGTCCATGCTCTCGCCAAAAAGCGGCGCGGTGGAGATGTAGAGCAGCTCCGCGTCCTCCTCCACGTCGATGGTGACCTCGGCCTCCAGGCCGCAGAAATAGAAGGAATCACCGGCATGGGCCTGCAGGGTATCGGTGGGTCTGTGAATGGTCAGGGTGCCGGAGAGCAGGTAGAAGAATTCCAGGTCGTCCTTGTTCTGGGCGGGCTCCATCCAGACGGCGGCGCCCTTGTAGAGGCGCTGCGTCATGATTTCCAATCCGCCATGTCTGCACAGCAAGCGCAAATTCTCCAGCCCCCTGGGGGTCTGCTGGAGCTTCAGCGACTCCTGGTCGATCAGAACGAATCCCTTCATGACGCACCCTCCGTACCGTGGAACCTCAGCCGGGCAGCATGCCCGCTGAATATCTCCTTCTCCCATTATACCATGTTCAGGGGGCGTGTCAATGGCGAATCCGACATTTCACCCGGGAGAAATTCACGGGTGAAATGTCGGGGAAGCGCTCGCGCCCGGGGGAGACGGCAAAGAAAAGGGGGCGGAGAAAGCGGTGCTTTCCCTGCCCCTTTGCAGGTTTGATTCGGTTACACGTTGATGACGCGCAGCGGGTCAATGGCGACGTACTGACCGTCGATGTAGTAGTACTCGTATTCGCAGACCACGGTCGCGCCGATGGAACGGGCATAGGCCTGCACGTTGCGGGCCACGCAGTTCGTGCTGTACTGCACCCAGGCCACATCATCCCACGGGGTCGCCTGTGCGGTGCGCACCATGAGGGCGATCTGATAGTTGGCGGCATTCACCATGCTGTACAGCGCAGCCATCTCGGACTGAGAAGGCCCTCTGTCAGCCAGCGCGGTGGAAAGCCCGGCAGTCATCAGCAGCATCACACAGAGCGCCAGTGCGATCAGCTTTTTCTTCATTTTGAGTCCCTCCCTGTTTATCAACCTCATGATCGACCTCATCGGTTGCCTATATTGTAGCGGTTCTTTCAGAAAAAGTCAAGTCCTGTAACCCCTTACACGCAAAATTCTTTCCGGAAAAATGTGAAGAAAGCTGCATGGGGGTGAAAAAGCGGCCGGGAAAGCCCCCGTCGGATGACAGAATCGCGTCAGGCCTTGCCATGCTCCAGCGCGGCGCCGACAAAGTCGCGGAACAGGGGATGGGGCCGGTTGGGGCGGGACTTCAGCTCCGGGTGGAACTGCACGCCCACGAACCAGGGATGGTCGGGAATCTCGACGATCTCCACCAGGTTGCGGTCGGGGTTGATGCCCGCCACCATCATGCCGCCGTCGATGAAACGCTGACGGTAGGCGTTGTTGAACTCGTAGCGGTGGCGGTGGCGCTCCTCGATGTCCGGGGTGCCGTAGGCCTTGTAGCTGTGGGTGCCCGGCAGCAGCTGGCAGCGGTACTTGCCCAGGCGCATGGTGTGGCCCAGGTTCTCCAGGTTCTGATCCTCCATCAGGTCGATGACGGGGTAGTTGGTGTTGGGGTCCATCTCGGAGGTGTTGGCGTCCCGCAGGTCCAGCACGTGGCGGGCGAACTCCACCACCGCCATCTGCATGCCCAGGCAGATGCCCAGGAAGGGGATGCCGTGCTCGCGGGCGTACTGAATGGCGATCTGCTTGCCCTCCAGGCCCCGGGAGCCGAAGCCGCCGGGCACCAGCACGCCGTGGCAGCCCGACAGGGTCTCCGCCACGTTCTGCTGGGTCAGGTCAGCGGCCTGAATCCAACGGATGTTGACCTTCGCCTGATGGGCGATGCCGCCGTGGGTCAGCGCTTCGACGATGGACAGGTAGGCGTCGGGCAGCTCCACGTACTTGCCCACCAGGGCGATGGTGGTCTCCTGCACGGGGTTCAGCTGGCGGTTGACCATGGCGCGCCACTCGGTCAGGTCGCAGGGGCGCTCCTCGATGCCCAGCAGCTCGCAGACCTTGCTGTCCAGCCCCTCCTCGTGGAGCATCAGCGGCACCTCATAGATGGAGCGGGCGTTCAGGTTCTGGAACACGCGGTCGGCGGGCAGGTTGCAGAACAGGCCGATCTTGGAGCGGATGTCCTCGGGAATCTCATGCTCGCAGCGGCAGACCAGGATGTCCGGGCTGATGCCGATGCCGCACAGCTCCTTGACGGAGTGCTGGGTGGGCTTGGTCTTGAGCTCACCGGCGGCCTGCAGATAGGGCACGAGGGTCACATGGATGTACAGGCTGTTCTCGAAGCCCACCTCCTGCCGCATCTGGCGGATGGCCTCCAGGAAGGGCAGGCTCTCGATGTCGCCCACCGTGCCGCCGATCTCGGTGATGACCACATCCGGCGCATCGGCTTGGCGGCTGATGTGGAGGATGTTGCGCTTGATCTCGCCGGTGATGTGGGGGATGACCTGAATGGTGGCGCCAAGATACTCGCCCCGGCGCTCCTTGTCGATGACGGTCTTGTAGACGCGCCCGGAGGTCACGTTGGAGTACTGGGTGAGGCTCTCGTCGATGAAGCGCTCATAATGGCCCAGATCCAGATCGGTCTCCGCGCCGTCGTCGGTGACGAAAACCTCGCCATGCTGGTAGGGGTTCATGGTGCCGGGGTCCACGTTGATATACGGGTCGAACTTCTGGTTGAACACGCGCAGTCCGCGGCACTTGAGCAGACGCCCCAGCGATGCCGCCGTGATGCCCTTGCCCAGCGAGGAGACCACGCCGCCGGTCACAAAGATAAACTTGGTAGAACTCATGCAGAAAACCCCTTTCGTGCGTCGCTTTACCATTCAGGATACCAAACAACACGACAATCCAGTATAGACGGTTTGTGGTCGTTCGTCAAGAGAAAAACGGCGAAAAAGCAGGGAGAAAATGTTGACGGATGCCAAAGAAAAGGCGCTGCCCCAGGGGGGCGGCGCACATGCGGCCTGTCGGTTCATTCTCGCGCTGCGGGCGCGTCGGAGGCGCCGGGACGGCCCTGCCCGGCGGGGCGTTCCATGCCCTCCGCACCCTCGGGCCGCTCCATGCCCTCAGGGCGTTCCATGCCCTCGGGGCGCTCCTGACCATCGGACGGTCGGTCGCGCCCGGCGGGGGCATCGGGTGTGGCGGAGGGGTCGGGTGCGGCGGTCTCGTCGGGGGTGGGGAGCGCGCCGGGCTGCTCATCGGGCATCCGGTCACTCATCCCGCCGGGCAGATCGCCGCCCATCCGGTCGGGCATGTCTTCGGGGAGCGCGTCGGGCAGCGTGTCCGGCATGCCGGAGGTGTCGCGGGTCTTGCCGGAGAAGGACACGGTGGCGGGCTCGTTGATCTGCGCGGAGCCAAAGGTCTGGCGCAGCAGGCGCTGCAGGCCCGTTTCCCCGGCGGTGGTCTTCATGAAG
>JAEDKS010000082.1 GCA_016295665.1 Clostridia bacterium | reverse complement strand
CCTTTGAGAAAACCGTGCCGGAAAAGGCAGGAGGGAAATGGCAATCGGACTGGGGTATGGCTCCACGCCAGCACTTGGGCAGGGGCTGGATTCGTGGGGCTGGCGGCGCTGATGGCGGCAGGATTGTGGCGGTCGGACGGTTTTCCTGCTTGCAATCCCCGGCGTGGCAGGGTATAATAATGAAAGAGACGCCGGGGACACCGGCGCGCATCATCATGCGGAACAAGGAGGATGTTTCCATGCTCAAGCATCTCAAACAGCAGGTTTACGAAGCCAACATGATGCTTCCCCAATATCATCTGGTGACCTTCACCTGGGGCAACGTGTCCGGCATTGACCGGGAGCGGGGGCTGTTCGTCATCAAGCCCAGCGGCGTGCCCTATGAGGAGCTGAAGCCGGAGGACATGGTGGTCATTGATCTGGAGGGCAACAAGGTCGAGGGTGACCTGAACCCCTCCTCCGATACGCCCACCCATGCCGAGCTGTACCGGCGCTTTCCGGACATCGGCGGCGTGGTGCACACCCACAGCCGGTGGGCCACCATCTGGGCGCAGGCCGGGCGCGACATCCCCGCCTACGGCACCACCCAGGCGGACTACATGTACGGCGCGATTCCCTGCGCCCGGGACCTGACCCGGGAGGAAGTGGAGCGCGCCTATGAGCTGGAGACCGGGCGCGTCATCGCCAGCCACTTCGAGGACAACGGCATCAATCCCAACTATGTGCCCTGCGTGCTGGCGCGGCATCATGGCCCCTTCGCCTGGGGCAAGGACGCGAAGGAAGCGGTGCACAACGCCGTGGTGATGGAGGAGGTCGCCATGATGGCCTGGCACACCGAGGCGCTGCCCCAGCAGCAGACCCGCGAGTGCCTGCCCGGGTACGTGCTGGAGAAGCACTTCATGCGCAAGCACGGCCCCAACGCCTACTACGGACAGGGCAAGAAGTAAGACAGAACTGCGAAACAGGAGTTGACCGATATGCGGCTCACCGTTCTTGGCAACAATGGCCCCTTTCCGGCGCCTGGCGGCGCCTGCTCCGGCTACCTGCTCACCTGGGGGCAGGGGGCGGTGCAGCTTGACCTGGGCTGCGGCACGCTGCCTCGGTTGACGGGTCTGCTGCCGCCCGAGAAGCTGGATGCGCTGGTGCTGTCCCACTGGCACGGTGACCATTGTAGCGACCTGCTGCCGCTCCTCTACCGGATGGAGGCGCAGGTGGCACAGGGCGGTGAGCCGCTGAACGTCTACGCGCCCGTGGACGCGCAGTCCCCTGTGCGGCAGGCGGTGATGGCCTCCCGGGGCGCGGTGCTGCACGATGTGGCGCCCGGAGATGAGGTGACCATCGCGGGGGCGACCTTCGCCTTCGCGGCGGCCCGCCATCCCGTGCCTGCGGTGATGGTGCGGGTGGCGCAGGGCGGCAGCATGCTGTGCTACACCGGCGACACCAACACCTGTGACGCGCTGCCGGACTTCGTGCGGGACGCTGACCTGCTGCTGGCGGACGGGCTGTTCACCCGGGATTCCTGGGGCGAGAACAAGCCGCATCTCTCTGCGGCGCTCTGCGCGGAAACGGCGGTACGGGCGGGCGTGAAGCAGCTGATGATCACCCACCTCCACCCCGCCATCGCGCCTGCTGCCCTGCTGGAGGAGGCGCGGGCGGTGTTCCCCGGCGCGGTGCTGTCCCATGTGGGCGACACGGTGGTGCTGGCGGAGCGCTGAAGCGGAAGGGGGACGCATGGACAGAAACGCTTTTTTGCAGACCCTCCGGGCGGGAAAGTGCCAGGGGGTCTATCTCTTTGAGGGCGTGGAGGAGCAGCTGAAGTCCTCCGCGCTGGAGGCGCTGCGGAAGAAGCTGCTGCCCGAGGGCATGGAGCAGCTGAACGAATCGGTGCTGGAAAACCCGACGACCTCCGCGCTCATCGCCGCCGTGGAGACGCTGCCCTTCCTGGCGGACAAGCGGCTGGTGGTGGTGCGGGAGCATGCGGGACTGCTCCGGGGCGAGGCCGATGCGGTACTGGAAAAGTACCTGGCCCGGGTGCCGGACACGACGGTCGTGGTGTTCTGTCACCGGGGCAAGGCCGATGCCCGGAAGAAGCTGTACAGGGTCATCAAGGACAACGGCACCATCGTCTCCTTCAACACGCTGGGGGAGGCGGAGCTGAACGAGTGGATTCGGCAGCGCTTCCGGGAGATGGGCAGAGAATGCAGCGCGGGTACCGCCTCGCTGCTGTCCTTCACCTCCGGCAGCGATACGGCGCTGCTCCGGGCGGAGATTGACAAGCTGGTGGGCTATGCCGGGGAGCGTACCACGATCACCGACGAGGACGTGCGCACCATCGCCACCCGCTCCGTGGAGTACACCGTGTTCAACATGGTGGACGCGGTGGTGGCGGGGGATGAGCGGAAGGCCTTTTCGCTCCTGCGGGACATGCTCACCGCCGGCGAGGAGCGGCTGGGCATCCTGGCGATGCTGCTGCGGCAGTACCGCATGCTTCAGCACCTGAAGATCATGCAGTACGAGCGCCGGTCACCGCAGCAGATGCAGGCCGACCTGGGCGTGAAGCCCTTCGTGCTGGAGCGGTATCAGCGGCAGGCCCGGGGGCTCACCGGCGGGCAGGTGAAACGGGCGGTACAGATCTGCATGAACACGGAGTATCTGGTCAAGTCCGGACAGCTGAATCAGGAGGGCTCGCTGGAGAAGGCCATGCTGGAGCTGTTTGCCATGAAGCGGGGTGCGTGAGGATGACGGGAGAGCTGGCAAGGTATGAGGAGCTGCTGGAAGCCTTTGTGGCGCAGAGCAGGGACGTGCTGGGAGAGAAGCTGACGGGGGTGTACCTGCACGGCTCGGCAGTCATGGGCTGCTTCAGCGCGGCGCGGAGCGATCTTGACCTGCTGGTGGTGGTGAAGGCGCCCATGACCGAGGAGGAGCGCCGGGCGTATCTCGACATGGTGGTGCGGCTGAATCGGCAGGCGCCGCCGAAGGGCATCGAGATGAGCGTGGTGCGCTCGGACGTGTGCAGCCCCTTCGTCTATCCCACGCCCTTTGAGCTGCACTTCTCCATCGCGCATCTGCCGCTGTACGAGGCGGACCCGGCGCGGTACCTGGAGATCATGCGGGGCACCGACCGGGATCTTGCCGCGCACATCACCATCCTGCGGCAGCGGGGCCGGGCCCTGTGGGGACGACCCGTGGCGGAGGTGTTCAGCGAGGTGCCGCCGGAGGACTATCTGGACAGCATCTGGGCGGACATCGGGGGCGCGGAGGCGGACATCGCCGGGGAGCCCGTGTATGTCGTGCTGAACCTGTGCCGGGTGCTGGCCTGGTGCCGGGATGGTCTGGTGCTCTCCAAGGAGGAGGGCGGACGCTGGGCGCTCGATCACCTGACTGACGCAGCGCACCGGGCGCTGGTCGCGTCCGCGCTGGCGGCGTACGAAAGGGGCACGCCGGTGACGATGACCGAAGCGCTCGGAAAGGACTTCGCCCGCACGATGCTGGCACAGATCCGGGCCGCGGCAGGCGACGCGCTCCGGTGAGGACAACCCGTTTGGACAGGGCTGGTCTGCGGCCCCGAGGCATGCTCCGGGTCATGGCAGGCCGGCCTTTTGGGCTGCACGGAAAAGGCTCCCGTTTTTGGGAGCCGTGATGGGCCCCGGCATCAGCGCCGCAGGCCCTTGGGGTAGTGGTTTTTCATCACGCCGTCGGAGACCTTGCCCCAGCCCAGAGACAGGCCGTACAGCGTGGGCAGCACCCATCCCCGGCAGGTCTCGGGAACGGGGAGCGCTTCGCCGGCCTGATAGCGGGCGGCTTCCGTCTCAGTCAGGGGCACCCGGGGGAGGGCGGGAGCCAGGGGTGTCATGGCCCAGGCGTGGTCGGGCTGAAAGACCTTGCCCTTCAGGGTGCCCAGATGAACGCCCATCCGCAGCACGCGGATGCCCCGCACATCGGGACAGTCGGGCAGGGAGACCAGCGTGTCCCCCAGCAGGGCGGTGGGCTCGGGCGCGTCCGGGGCGAAGGAGCGCAGCTCGTTCAGGCGCGGACGGTCGGGGCGGGGCAGGGACGTATCCGGGGGCAGTGCGGCCTCCGCGTCGCCCCGGCGGCGCAGACGGGCGGCAAACTGCCCCTCGCCTGCCATGCGGTGGGGATAGCAGGTCAGCAGCCCCGTCGGGGCGTCCGCGCCGGGAACGGAGAAGGCCTCGGGCTCGAAGTCCGGGTGGCGCAGGCAGAAGGCGGCGACCGTGTCCTCGTTCTCCGTGGGGTTCAGGGTGCAGGTGGCGTACACCAGTCTGCCGCCGGGCCGCACCAGCTGTGCGGCGCTGTCCAGAATCTCCGCCTGGCGCCTGGCGCAGCCTGCGGGGCTCTCCGGTGCCCACTCGGCGCGGGTCTCGGGATGGCGGCGGAACATGCCCTCACCGGAGCAGGGCGCGTCCACCAGCACCGCGTCGAAGCCCTCCGCCCACCGGTTTGCCAGACGCTCCGGCATATCGCTCGTCACCAGCGCGTTGGTCACGCCCATGCGCTCCACGTTTCGGCTGAGCACCTGTGCACGCTTGGTTACCGGCTCGTTGCACACCAGCAGGCCCTTGCCCAGCATCCGCCCGGCGATCTGCGTGGACTTGCCGCCGGGTGCGGCGCACAGGTCAAGGATGCGCTCCCCGGGGCGCGGGTCAAGGGCCGCGACGGGCACCATGGCGCTGGGCTCCTGCAGGTAGTAGGCACCCGCCTCGTGCAGGGGTACCGCGCCCGCGTCCGACTCGACGGACAGGTAGTGGGCGGCGGGCTCCCAGGGCACAGGAGTGCCCAGCCCCTGCAGCGTCTCCAGCGCCTCCGGGGGCAGGGGCTTGCGCGGATTGAACCGCAGCGCCCGCAGGTAGGGCGCCTCGTAGCAGCGCAAAAAAGCCGGAAGCTCATCTCCCAGCTGTTGGGTCATCCTGTCCACGAACGCCTGCGGCAGTGTGTTCACGGGCATCCTCCTCCCTGCGGCGGGTTTCCGGTGCGCTGTCCGGACGATGACCAGCCCGGCGGGTAGCAGGGCCGGCCGAAGGCCTGCGCCTTGTCCCGGGCGGGCGGGGCGGGTTGGAAGCTGATGGGCTGCTCCTCATCATCGTCCCCGGACAGCAGGGAGGGCAGACGGAGCATGGCCCGGCGGCGGTCGGCGCGGCGCGGTGGCGTCTCGGTCTCCGGCGACGGGCTCTCCGGGGCCTCGGCGGGAACCTCGCCCACCTGCTCCTCCAGAGAGCTGCCGTCCGCGTATACCCAGCGGCGGATCAGCCGATGCGCGGGCTGGTTCTCCCGGCGGCTGCGAAGCCGCCGGAAGAAGCTGCGCCACACCTCCAGCGGGCGCCAGCGAAGCAGGTACACCACCAGGTCGATCACCATGCCTGCGGCGCACAGCAGCATCGTCACCGGCAGCCAGTTGGCGCTGAGCCAGCTGAACAGCCCGCCCTCGTACTGCTGATTGACCAGGGCCCACAGCAGCGATGCCGCGCCCTGCACCCAGCCGAGGAGCAGCGTCAGGATGGAATGGACGAAACTGCCCATGGTTTTCCTCCTTGGTTGTGCACAGTCTTTGGTAGCGTCAGCGGGCCTTCAGCGTCACGGGGAGCGTTTCGGGGTTTGTCTCCACGGAGTAGGCGATGTCCTCGTCGCCCTGAATCGTACAGAGCAGCGCCAGATCGTACTCGCCCGCGGGCAGGTCGGCGGCGTTGCAGGTCAGGGTGATGTCGGCGTTGCGCAGGCTCTCCACCCACAGCTGCGGGCCCGTGATGGTCACGGAGGCGTACCGCGTCTGGGTCAGGGTGGAGGTCAGGTCGTCGGACACGCCGGTGACCGTCACCCGCAGGGACTCGAAAGTGCGGGAGCGGATGATCGGCCCGATTTCCACGGACACGGTCACGCTGGTGGGATTGAGCGTCTGCAGGTTGGAGGGCTTGCGGACGGAGACCACCTCATAGAAGGACTCGTTGCGTCCGGACACGTCCACGCTGCTGCTGGCAAACACCAGATCGAGATCCTCCAGGTTCTCCAGCGCGCCGGAGGCGGTGACGGTCTCCGGGGAGATGGTCACGCTCTTGACCTCATAGCCCGCGGCGGGGGTGCCCACCACCAGGCCCATGTCCTGCAGGCTGATGGTCTTGGTGGGATAGAGCGTCTGCTCGACGATCACGCTGTCCAGCAGCACGCCGCCGGTGCTGGTGACCTCGATGAGGTCGCTGCTCACCACATCCCCCGCGCTGTTCACCAGCCGGAAGGGAATGGCGTTGCTCACCGAGCCCGCCTGGGCCGGCAGCAGGGACTTGTCCATGGTCGCCTCCGCCCGGACGATGTTCTGCACCAGCGATTTGGGGCCGCTGACGGTCACATAGGCCGGGTCGATGGACTGACCGTTGGACTCGAAGCCCTCCGGCACCTCGCCGATGGTCTCCACCGTCACCGGGATGCGGTAGCGGGTCACGTACTCGTCCACCGCCACCTGCACCACGCTGGGAGAGACCTCGGTCACGGTGCCGTAGCTGGTGGAGCTGGTGGTCAGCACCTTCAACTCCTGCACGCCGACCTCGCTGATGCGGGTCAGGTCGATGCGGGTGTTGTAGCTGCTGGACTGGGCGGCACTGTAGTTGTTCTGGGGCACGTCCACCTTCAGCGTGGCGGTGCCCAGCACCTCGCTCAGGTCGCTGACGACGATGAAGCCGTTGCGCTTGAGCGTTTCGGTGCCGGTGACGCTGATGGTCACGTTTTCAAACTTCTTCTCACGGGTCAGGGTGGGGTCCTGGGTGATCAGCCCGGCCCACAGCGCCAGCGCCAGCACCAGCGCCAGCAGCTTCAGGGGCCAGTTGTTGAGCAGCAGATGCTTCAGCGTCTGCCCAAGCAGCGTCCAGGGGTTGTCCTGACCGGGGGTCGGATGGCTCATGGCGCCTCCTCCTTTCTGCCGGAGAGGTGGAACAGCTGGCTCCAGCCGCGCCGGGGCTCCTCATACAGCCCCTCCAGAATCTCGCGCAGGGAGGCGGCGTCCAGGTGGCGGGTGATGCGCCCGCCCTTCGCCATGGAGATGATGCCCGTCTCCTCCGACACGATCAGCACCACGCTGTCGGTGGTTTCGCTGATGCCGATGGCGGCGCGGTGACGGGTGCCCAGCTCGTGGCTGACGGAGCGGCTGTCGGTCAGGGTCAGGATGCAGGCGCCCGCCACCACCCGGTTGTCCCGGATGATGACCGCGCCGTCATGCAGGGGCGTGTTGGGCTCGAAGATGTTCTCCAGCAGGGCTGCGGAGATGCGGGCGTCGATGGCGGTGCCCGTCTCGATGACGTCCTTCAAGCCGGTCTTGCGCTCGAACACGATCAGCGCGCCCACCCGCCGGCGGCTCAGGTCGGTCAGGCACTGGATGATCTCGCTGATGATGGTTTCCCGCTCGGTGCGGGACTCGTTGTGGGAGGTGCGCAGCAGCGCGCCCCGGCCGATGGACTCCAGCGCCTTGCGGATTTCCGGCTGGAACACGATGACCAGCACCACCACGCCGTTGTTGATGAACGCCATCAGCAGCCAGCTCAGGGCCGTGAGCCCCAACAGGTTGCTGACCAGCGTGGCGAAGAGCAGCAGCACAAGCCCCTTCAGCACCGCGCTGCCACGGGTCTGACGGGTGAGCATGATCAGCTCGTACAGGATGACCGCCACCACCAGGATGTCCACCACGTCCGCCACGTTCAGGCGGTGCGTGATGTTCCAGACGGCGGTCTGGATGGTACTCCACAGCGACGTCAAGCCCTTGTCCTCACTTTCGTAATCGTTCGCGATGATGCTATTATACACCACGCTCGCAGCAAGTTGAATGGTTTCGCAGAAATTTCACATGCGCCCGGCGGCAGAATTTTCCGCGCTCCCGGATAGATAACGCGGCAGGGGTGTACTTTCATGCAGCGCCCATGGGAAAATCAGGGGAGGCGCGGGGAAAGCGGGCTCAGCAGCGGGCCACGCCGGTGTCGCGGGCGGCCTGCATCACGGCGTCCGCCACCGCACGGGCCACGCGCTTGTCCAGGGCGTCGGGCAGGATGTACGTCTCGCTCAGTTGATCGCCCACCAGCTCCGACAGCGCCCGGGACGCTGCCATCTTCATCTCCTCGTTGATGCAGCGGGCGCGGCAGTCCAGCGCGCCCCGGAAGATGCCGGGGAAGGCCAGCACGTTGTTGATCTGGTTGGGATAGTCGCTGCGACCGGTGCCCACCACCTTCGCGCCGGCAGAGAGCGCCTCCTCCGGCATGATCTCCGGCGTGGGGTTTGCCATGGCGAACACGATGGGGTCCTTCGCCATGCTGCGCACCATGTCCTGGGTCAGCACGCCCGGGGCGGACACGCCGATGAACACATCCGCGCCCTTCACCGCGTCCGTGAGGGTGCCCCGCAGGTGCGCCCGGTTCGTCCGCTTTGCCATTTCGGCCTGGGCGGGGTTGGTCTCGGTCATGCCCTCGTCGATGATGCCGAAGCGATCCACCAGCGTCAGCTCCTTCACGCCCAGGTTCAGCAGGTGCTTCGCGATGGCGATGCCCGCAGAGCCGGCGCCGTTGAGCACCACCCGCGCCTCGTCCAGGCTGCGGCCCGTCACCTTCAGCGCGCCCAGCAGCGCCGCCGCGACCACCACGGCGGTGCCGTGCTGATCGTCGTGGAACACGGGGATGTCGCAGACCTGCTTGAGCTTCTCCTCGATCTCGAAGCAGCGGGGCGCGGCGATGTCCTCCAGGTTGATGCCGCCGAAGCTGCCCGCGATGAGAGACACGGTGCGCACGATCTCGTCCACATCCTTAGAGCGGACGCACAGCGGGAAGGCGTCCACGTCCGCGAACGCCTTGAACAGGGCGCACTTGCCCTCCATCACCGGCATGCCGGCCTCCGGGCCGATGTCGCCCAGCCCCAGCACCGCGGTGCCGTCGGTGACAACCGCCACCAGGTTGGCCCGGCGGGTCAGCTCATAGCTCTTGTCCACGTCCTTCTGGATGACCAGGCAGGGCTCCGCCACGCCGGGGGTATAGGCCAGGGACAGGTCGTGGCGGGTGTTGATCTCCGGGCGGGCGACCACCTCGATCTTGCCCCGCCATTCATAGTGCTTCTGCAGCGATTCTTCACGAATGTTCATCGGTGTTTGCTCCTTGCTCTCTCTTGTTGCGGCTCCGGGGACATCAGGCCATCATCGCGGACAGTACCTGCTGTACCAGCGCGCCGTCCGCCTTGCCCTTCACCCGGGGCATCAGGTTCTTCATAATCATGCCCTTCTGCTGGGGCGTGGGCCTGTCGATGCCCAGTTCCACAAGCAGGGCGCGGATGACCTCCGCGATGGCGGCCTCGTCCATCATCTGCGGGGCGAACTCCTGGTAGACCTTCATGCGCAGGGTGTTCTCCTCGATGATGGCCTCGCGGCCGTTGGCGGTGTCGATGGACTCCTGGCACTGCTTGATCTCCCGCAGGACGATGGCGTTTTCCTCCTCCTCGGTCAGATCGGCACGCTTGTCGATGGCCTTGTTCTTCAGCGCGCTCAGCAGCAGGGACAGGGCCTCCTTGCGGGGCTTGTCCTTGTCCTTCATGGCCTGCATCATGGCGGCGCGGACGGTATCAATCTTCGTCATGGCAAAAATTCCTCCCGTGCAAAAGGATAATACCATTATATAGCGAAATCAAGGGATTGTCCAGAAAAACCAGGGAAGGAAGCGAAGGAAAATGCCCGGCAAGCGCGAGAAGCTCTATCAGGCTGCGGAAAGGCTCGGGGGCCTTGTGTGCCCGGTGTGCTCCCGCCCCCTCGCAAGGCAGGAGGGCGATTTCGTCTGCGGCGGCGGACACCGCGTCAACGTGAACCGGAAGGGCTGCATCAACGTGCTGTCCCGGCAGTGGGCGGGGTGCTATGACGCGGCGCTGTTCGAGGCGCGGCGGCGGGTGTTCGCGGCGGGGTGCTACCGGCAGGTGGCGGAGGCCATCGAGGAGCTGCTGCCCGATGGGCCCCAGCGGCTGCTGGACGCGGGCTGCGGCGAGGGCTGGTACCTGAACGCGCTGCTCACCCGCCACCCGGACTGGTGCGGCGCCGGCGTAGACATCAGCCGGGACGCCATCCTCCGGGCCACCGATCACCCCTGCACGG
>JAEDKS010000081.1 GCA_016295665.1 Clostridia bacterium | reverse complement strand
ACCCGCGAGAACTGGAAGGAGGCCTTCGCCGCGCAGCTGCGCGCCTACAAGGAGGGCGGCTTCGACCGGGTGAACCCCTCCATCCTCAAGGCGGACATCGTGACGACCTACCCGGAGTTCAACGAGCGGAACATCGGCTTCAAGCGCTTCTCCGACATCATGAAGCAGCTGGAAAAGGACGGCCTGGTGGTCGTGGAGATGGACGAGCAGAAAACCATGCTCATCAAGCTCCTGTAACGCCCGCCGTCCCCCATTTGAACGAAAGGATGCGATCATTCCCATGAACGCAGGTATGACCCGTGCGGAGGCGCTCACCGCCCTGCGCACCTACAACAAGGAGCCCTTTCATCTGCTCCACGCCCTGACGGTGGAGTCCGTGCTGCGCTGGTACGCCGTGGAGCTGGGCTACGGCGAGGACGCCGACTTCTGGGCCACCGTCGGACTGCTCCACGACATCGACTTCGAGCAGTGGCCCGAGCAGCACTGCACCGCCTGCATCCCCCTGCTTGAGGAGGCTCACGCCACCGGGGAGCTGATTCACGCGGTGTGCAGCCACGGCTACGGGCTGTGCAGCGAGGTGAAGCCCGAGCACCCCATGGAAAAGGTGCTCTTTGCCGCCGACGAGCTGACCGGCCTCATCGGCGCCGCCGCCAAAATGCGGCCCTCCAAATCCTGCACGGACATGGAGGTCTCCAGCCTGAAGAAGAAGTTCAAGGACAAGAAGTTCGCCGCCGGCTGCAGCCGGGATGTGATCCGGGACGGCGCGGAGGCGCTGGGCTGGACGCTGGAGGAGCTGATGGACAGAACCATCCGCGCCATGGCTGCGTCCGAGGCGTCGGTGAACGCGGAGCTGGAAACGCTTTTGGCATAAGGCGGGAAGAAATCCGCCCGCTGCATCGTTCCTATGAGCGGAGGCCACCCCGAAGCGCGGGCCCTCCGGAGCGGTGAAAAGCGCAATCCCGCCGGAAAGGAGCGCAACGGCATGAAATACCTGCGCCGTTTTATCTGGTATGTTGCCACGCGGCTGCTGGTGATCACGCTGATCGCCGGGCTGATGGTGATGGTTTTCTACTATGCCATGAACCTGGCGAACATTCAGGTGGTGCTGAAGGACGGCATGGCCCGGCGCGCCCAGGTCATCATGATGGACGAGGACGCCGCCGAGCTGAGCAAGTATTTCCAGACCGCCTTCCTGGAGCGTGACGCGGCGCTGATCGCGTCGCAGCAGGGGCAGTCCCCCTACGAGGACTACACCATCCGCGGCATTGACCACCGGCTGGAGATGGGCTTCGTGTGGCTCTGGCCCTGGGACGAGACGGTGCGCGTGGACATCATCGAGCGGATCCCCCGCATCGACGGGCGCATCAAGGGCAGCAAGGCCGAGGAGGCCGTGGCCCAGCGGGGCGAGAGCGCCATCTACCCGCCCTCCTGGCAGAGCGGACGCTACCGCGCCGTGCTGGTGAAGGAGAACGGGCAGTGGTTCATCCGCTCCCTGAACCTGTTGGAGACCCTGAGCGAATAGGGGAGCGGCGGGGAGTCGCCCCGCCCCCTGCCCGCCGGCATGGTGAAAAGAGCTGCCGTTGCGTTTTGTCGCAGCGGCAGCTCTTTGTGAGGAAACGAACCTTACTTCGCGGGCTTCTCGATCTTCTCGGGCACCGTGGAGGTGCAGTACATGCACCTGGTCGCCAGCAGCGGAATCTGGCTCTTGCAGAAGGGGCACTCCTTGGTGGTGGGGGTCTTGGGCGCCTCGGGCTTCTTGCCGATGGTCATCAGCTTGTTGATGCCGCGCACGATGCAGAACAGCACGAAGGCGGTGATGATGAAGTTCACCACCACGGTCAGGAACGCGGAGACGGCACCGCCGAAGGTCCAGGCCACGCCGGTATCGCCCAGCATGCCCGCGGTGTGGTCGGGGGTCATGACGAAGTTGAGCAGCGGGTTGATGAAATCGGTGGTCAGCGCGGTGACGATGCCGGTGAAGGCGCCGCCGATGATGACGCCGACAGCCAGGTCAAGCACGTTGCCGCGCAGTGCAAACTTTTTGAACTCCTCCAGGAACTTCTTCATGGTTCATCCTCCTCTTGCTTTTGCAGCCTTGTCAGCTGACAGGATGTGTTCAGTATAGCACAACCCTGCCGGGGTTTCAAGCCATTTTTTCTCAGATCACGCCCTGCTCCGACAGCGCGGCGAGCACGGTGTTGCGCACGCAGCGGGTCACCGGGGAGGTGCCCGTGTCGGTGCGGTTGGTCATGTACAGAATGGTCAGCTGCTCTCTCGGGAAGTTCGCCACATAGCTGCCCAGCCAGCCATCCCAGCCGTACTCGTCCATGCGCGCCAGTCCGTTGACCCGACCCGGGTCGATGCACACGCGCATCAGCTTGCCGTAGCCGTGGCCCTCCAGGCTGTCCCACAGGTCCAGCATGGGCTGTGCGCCCAGCTGCGGACGGGTCATGAAGCGCACCGTGTCCGGGGACAGAATGCGCTTTCCCTGATACTCGCCACCATTCAGCAGCATCTGCGCAAAGGCTGCGTAGTCATCCAGCGTGGACACCAGGCCCGCGCCGCCGGACTCGAACGCCGGCGGACGGTCGTAGCGGCCGCAGCACAGGTGCGTTCCCAGCCAGGGCGTCAGCCTGCCGTCCTTCCGCTCGTAGCAGGTGACAAACCGGTCCCGCTTCTCCTCCGGCACCCAGAACGCCGTATCCTTCATGCCCAGCGGGCGGAACAGCTCCTCCTCCAGGAACTGACCGTAGGGCCTGCCGTCCACGGCCTCCACCACGGCGCCCAGCACATCGGCGCAGGTGCTGTAGCGGAAGTGCTCGCCGGGCTGGAACGCCAGCGGCACCTGCCCCAGGCGGTTCACGAAGTCCAGGGTGCTCATGCCGCCACCCGCGTCGATCAGGCGCTGGTTCTCCTCAAAGATCCGCGCCGTCATCTGGCCCACCGGGTCGCCGTCGGGATAGCACAGCCCGGCGACCATGCCCAGCAGATCCATGACGCGCACCGGGCGCTTCACCGGCACCAGGCCCTCGCCGGTCAGCACCTGCTGCGCCCGGAAGCCGGACAGATACTGCTCCACGCCCGCCATCAGATCAAGCTGACCGCGCTCCATCAGCAGCATGACCGCCGCCGCGGTGATGGGCTTGCTCTGGCTGTAGAGCCGGAAGATGCTGTCCCGGCGGATGGGGGTCTCCTTCTCCCGATCCGCGTAGCCGGAGGCCGTGTAGAGCAGCTCCTGCCCCTTCAGCCGCACCAGCACGCTGATGCCCGCAAACTCCTGATTGGCAATCGCTCCGTCCAGAACCCGGAGGACGCGCTCCTGTAAATCCATGTTCTTTCCTCCCCTGCTTGTGTTTTGCTGTGCCGTGAGCGCCGCTCACAGCCTGAAGGATACCTGCAGCAGATCCTCGTCCTTGCTGCTGTGACCCACGAACAGAATGAACTCGCCCGGCTCCGTGACCCGCTCTCCGTCCGGTCTGACCAGCGAGAAGTCCTCCCGGCGCAGTTCAAAGCGCACCGTCCGCCGCTCGCCGGGGGCCAGGGTGACCTGCTGGAAAGCGATGAGCTGCTTCACCGGGGTCATCACGCTGGACACCACGTCCCGGAAGTAGACCTGCACCGTTTCCGTGCCCTCCGCAGCGCCGGTGTTCGTCACGCTCACCTCGGCGGTCAGCGTATCCGCGTCCATGGTCAGCCCGTCATAGGCGAAGGGGGCGTAGCCCATGCCCTCGCCAAAGGCGAACAGCGGCGTTTCCTCCTGATCCACATACTTGCCGCCATGCCAGCCGGGCAGGGCGTTGTAGTACACCGGCACCTGACCGGAGTGGCGCGGGAAGCTGATGGGCAGCCGCCCGGCGGGATTCAGTCGCCCGAAGATCGCCTCCGCGATGGCCTGTCCGCCGTACATGCCGCCGTTGAAGCCGCAGAGCACCGCGTTCGCCCGCTCCGCCGTCTCGCCGAGGCACAGGGGCTTGGAGGCCACCAGCACCGTGATGACCGGGATGCCCGTTGCCCGGAGCGCCCCGAACAGCGCGTTCTGATCCCCGGACAGCGCCAGGTCCGCCCGATCGCGATACTCGCCCATCTGCTTCTGGTTGTCGCCCACCACCAGCACGATGGCGTCGGCTCCCTCCGCGGCGCGCACAGCGCCCGGGATGTCGGAATACAAACCGTCCTCCACGCTGCAGCCCCGATGATACACGCATTCGATGCCCTGCTCCCGGCAGATGGCCTCCAGCCCCTCCCGGACGGTCACATAGGGCCGCACCGGCGGGTGATCCAAATTCATATCGGGATGCGTGAAATACGCCCAGTCCCCGTACTGCGCCACCACGCTGTCGGCATTCTCGCCAATGACCGCCAGCTTCCTCATCCCGCGCTTCAGCGGCAGCACGCCGTCGTTCCGCAGCAGCGTCACGCTGCGCCTTGCCGCCCGGAGCGTCGCCTCCCGGTGCTCCTCGCAGCCGATGCAGCCCGGCACGCCCCGCTTCTCCGGATGCTCAAAGAGGTTCATACGGAACTTGACCGTCAGGATATGGCGCACCGCCTCGTCCAGCACGGCCTCCTGCAGCCTTCCGTCCCGAACCGCCCGGATCACGGACTCATAGAAGCCCAGGCTGGTCATCATCATGTCGTTACCGGCCTTCGCCGCCAGAACGGACGCGTCCTCCAGATTCTCGCAGACATGCTGCCGGGTCACCAGGCTCTGCACATTGTCCCAGTCCGTGACCACGAAGCCGTCAAAGCCCAGCTCATCCCGCAGAATCTCCTTCATCACCCGGCGATTGGCGGTGAAGGGCGTGCCGTCCATGGAGCCGTAGGCCGTCATGATCGTCGCCACGCCCGCCTCCACCGCCTTGCGGAAGGGCGGCAGGAACACCTCCCGCAGCTTCCGCTCGGTGATCTCGGAATCGCAGGCGTCCCGGGCACCCACCGCCTCCCCATAGGCGATGTAGTGCTTCGCGCAGGCCAGAATGCTGTCCTCCGCGTCCAGGCTGTCGCCCTGATAGCCCTCGATGATGGCAACGCCCAGCTCGCCCGCCAGATAGGGGTCCTCGCCAAAGGTCTCGTCCACCCGGCCCCAGCGGGTGTCGCGCCCCAGGCACAGCACCGGCGAGAACGTCCAGTGCAGGCCGTCCGTCGCCACCTCCCGGGCGGTCACGCGGCCCATCTCCCGCACCACCTCCCTGTCCCAGGCACAGGCACAGGCCAGCTGGGTGGGGAAGATGGTGGCATGGTCATTCAGGCCGTGCCCATGAATGGCATCAATGCCGAACAGCACCGGAATGCCCAGTCGGGAGGACAGTGCCGCCT
This sequence comes from Clostridia bacterium, assembly GCA_016295665.1. Taxonomy (GTDB): domain Bacteria; phylum Bacillota; class Clostridia; order Christensenellales; family Aristaeellaceae; genus HGM11604. The sequence continues at coordinate 5,042 of JAEDKS010000081.1, read as the reverse complement.
GCTGCACCTCACGGGCATTATCTCCCAGCACATGCAGGAAGGAGCCCGCCCCGAGCTTCGCCCAGCGCAGCGCCTCCTCCCGACTCACGGCGTTATAGGGTACCTGCACCATCTGCGCGGCCTTTTCTTCCAGCGTCATCTGCCCCAGCAGGGATTCCACACGCTCCGAAATCGTCATATCCGTTCCGCTCCTTTGTGAAGGAATTCTCTATCTGCTATCATACGCGATGCGGGTTCAAAATGCAATTCCCTTTTTGTCCTGTATGCGCGGTTTTTTGCACTTTTCACCCATCGGCTCCGCCAGGCGGACGCGCACGGAAAAGCGCCGCCCGTTCTGCCGCCAATCCGGCACCCGGGCGGCGCCTGCCGTCCTCTTGTTTTCCCGCTGCGGGGCTCAGCCCTGCGACTGGGCCTGCTTCTTCTGGTAGTCCTCCACCGCCGCGTGAATCGCCTGCTCCGCCAGCATGGAGCAGTGCATCTTCACCGGGGGCAGGCCGTCCAGCGCCTCCGCCACGGCCTGATTGGTCAGCTGCAGGGCCTCGTCGATGCTCTTGCCCTTCACCATCTCCGTCGCCATGGAGCTGGTGGCGATGGCGGCGCCGCAGCCGAAGGTCTTGAATTTCACATCGGTGATGATGCCGTCCTCCACCCGGATGTCCATCTTCATGATGTCGCCGCACTTGGCGTTGCCCACGGTGCCCGTGCCGCTGGGGTTCTCAATCTCGCCCACGTTGCGCGGATTGCTGAAGTGATCCATAACCTTTTCGCTATACATACCGTTTGCCTCCTTCACTCAGGCACCCGCGGGCTTCCTGCCGCCGGGATAGGGGCAGAAGCCGCTGACGGTCGTGGTGTGCTCGTTCAGAACGCTCATGGCCCGCAGGTCGCTGACGATGCCGGGCAGGGTGTCCAGCACCGCGTCGATGTCCTGCTCCGTGGTGTCGGTGCCCAGGGTCAGCCGCAGGGAGCCGTGGGCAATCTCATGGGGCAGGCCGATGGCCAGCAGCACATGGCTGGGGTCAAGGCTGCCGGAGGTGCACGCCGAGCCGCTGGAGCCCGCGATGCCCGCCAGATCCAGCCGCAGCAGCATGGCCTCGCCCTCGATGTAGCGGATGGATACGTTGCAGTTATTCGGCAGGCGCTCGGTGCGGTGACCGTTGACCCGCACGTCCGGAATCCGCTCCAGAATGCCGTCGATGAGCTTGTCCCGCAGCGCCGTCATGCGGGCGGCATTCTCCGCCAGGTTGGCGGTCGCCAGCTCGATGGCCTTGCCGATGCCCACGATGCCCGGCAGGTTCTCCGTGCCGGCCCGCAGACCGCGCTCCTGAGCGCCGCCGTGAATCAGGGTGTCGATGCGCACGCCCTTGCGGATGTACAAAACGCCAATACCCTTGGGGCCGTGGAACTTGTGGCCCGACATGGACAGCATGTCCACGTTCAGCTCGTTCACGTCCAGCGGAATGGCACCCACCGCCTGCACCGCATCGGTGTGGAACAGCACCTTGTGCGCCCTGGCGATGGCGCCGATCTCCCGGATGGGCTGCAGGGTGCCGATCTCGTTGTTGGCCGCCATGATGGAGATCAGAATGGTTTTGTCGGTGATGGCCTTCTCCACATCGGCGGGATCGACCCGGCCGAAGGCATCCACCGGCAGGTAGGTGACCTCGAAGCCGTGCTTCTCCAGCCACGCGCAGGTGTGCAGCACCGCGTGGTGCTCGATGGCGCTGGTGATGATGTGGTTGCCCTTGCTCTGCCGGGCGAAGGCCGTGCCCTTGATGGCCCAGTTGTCGCTCTCGGAGCCGCCGGCGGTGAAGTAGATTTCCTGGGGCTGAGCGCCGATGGCGGCAGCCACCTGACGCCGGGCCTGATCCACCGCCTTATGGGCCGTGCGGCCCGTGGCATGGATGCTGGAGGGGTTGCCGTACACCTCGGTGAAATAGGGGAGCATGGCCTCCAGCACCGCAGGTGCCACCGCCGTGGTGGCGGCGTTATCAAGATAGATACGGTTCATCATGCCTGTTGTCCTTTCCGTGGAGCCGCACGGGGTTGCCCGGCGGCTGTTCGTCATGACCGGGAATTTTCCGAAGGCTCGGGCCTGTCCATGCCGAAATCGGCCTGGGACAGCATGTCCCGCAGCGTGATGGAGGTCAGCAGCCCGTTGATGGCGTGGGACAGATACCCCCACACCCGCCGCGCCCGGCAGCCGTCGCTCCGGTCACAGCAGCCGCCATCGCTCACGCAGTCCGCCAGGGACAGCGGGCCCTCCGTCGCGGCGATGATGTCGCCCACGGTGATCTCATCCGCGGGCTTTGCCAGCTGATAGCCCCCCTGCGCCCCGCGCACGGTGGTCACCAGCCCCGCCCTTCGCAGGGTGCCCAGCAGCTGCTCCAGATAATCCTCCTGCACGCCGATCTCCGCCACCGCCTTCAGCGGCTGCGGCCCATCGCCCTCGTGCTGGGCCAGATAATCCATGGCATACAGCCCGTACTTCCCCTTCGTGGACAGCTTCATTCCTTCGCCTCCGCCGTAATCCCGACTGTTTTTATCGGATTTCCGGAGCTATTCTATCATACCCGACCATTCTTGTCAACATTCACGCGCCGCTTTTTTTCGCCGCGCATCCCGCGCCGCTTCACTCGGTGAAGGCCATGATGTCCGCGTCCTTGCGCTCTCCTCCGTAGATGATCTGAAAGCTCTTTTTGCCCTTCCGGCGGCACAGCAGCGCCGTGGACGGGCCGCCGTCCAGGTTGTAGGCCCACTCCGGGTCGAACTGCGCCATCAGCCAGTCCGTGGCCTCCGGCAGGGTCAGGCCATGAATGCTGGTGACGGTCAGAATCAGGTAGTTGTTGTCGTCCATTTTGGCGATGATGGTGCGAATGGCCCGCTTGCCCGCAAAGTCCCAGTCCCGGTCAAGGATGCTCTCGTGATTGAGAATCAGCGGGCACTGCTCATAGAAGGACCAGGTCTGGAGGGGCTCCCTCGCCAGCACCGCCGCGTTGTCCTCGCCCACGACCATGTGCAGCCCGTCCTTTTCCAGCGTCAGCCCGACGAAGGGAATGCCCTCCAGGTTGCGGAACACCACGCCGTCGGTAACCGTCAGGGAGCCGAGGGGCGTGAAGTAGTAGTCCTCGCTGGTGCCGGGGTACGTCTCCGGAATCCAGGGGAACATGGGACTGACGTAGCCGCTGCCGTTGATGACCAGCGCGGCGCCCTCCACCGTTTTCGCCATGTCCAGCGGCATCGCCAGATGCTCGTGCCACTCCGAGGTGGCCTTTCTGATCTGCCGCCCCGGCTCCGCCATCCACACCTTGGTCACGAAGCACTTGGTGCGCTTCTCGCCCACCTTGTAGACCTCCACCACGTAGCGCAGGGTATCGCTCTCGTAGCGGCGCTGCACCGAGGTGCCCTCCGAGGTGTAGGGATAGAAGGGCAGCGTCTCCTCCCGCACCAGCTCCGCCCGCACGCCGGGGGAGAGGCACAGCAGCACCAGCAGCATCGCCATCATTCTTTTTGTCACGGGACATCACCTCCCATCACCTGCATCATAGCACATCTTTTCCCGTCTGACAATCCGCGCAAGGAAAATCCCGGCGGTCAGTGTGACCGCCGGGAGAGCAGACTACATCAGCCCCATGAACACCGCCGCCAGCGCCAGATAGACAACACCGACGATCAGCAGGAACCACTGCGCGGGACGGCGCTTTTCCGCCCGCCGGGTCTTGTAGTCAATGAAGCGCTCATGCTTCTCCGGGCTGCGCAGGGGCGTGAACAGCACCAGCAGGCTGCGCATGGCATAGCTGAAGATGTCGAAGAAGCCCGTGGAGGAAACCCACACCAGCACGCCCACGCCCGTCAGCAGCAGACCCGCCACAAAGCAGCCGTCGCTGAGACACCACAGCGTCTGATTCACGCCCGGCTGCGCGATCTGCCGCACCTCCCCCTGCCTTGTCCAGGCAAGCGTCAGGGCGATGGCGGCCCCGATGAGCACGGTGATGCCGTAGCGCAGCACCGCCTTCAGGAGCTTGCGCCGCATGGTCACTGCTCCTCGCGGAGCTGCTGCTGATAGGCGGCGAACTCCGCGTCGTTGCACTGCACGAAGTGGCCCGGCGCGACCTCCCGCAGGGAGGGCTTGTCCGTGGTGTAGTCATGGGCGGACAGCGGGTCGTACTTGATGCGCTGACGGCGCTTCTCCGCGAAGGGATCGGGCTGGGGAATGGCGCTCAGCAGGGAGCGGGTGTAGGGATGCAGCGGATGGGCAAACAGCTCGTCGGAGGTTGCCAGCTCCACCAGATGTCCGAAGTACATGACGCCGATGCGGTCGGAGAAGTACTTGACCACGGACAGGTCATGGGCGATGAACAGAATGGTCAGTCCCAGCTCCCGGCGGAGGTCGTTGAGCAGGTTGATGACCTGCGCCTGAATGGACACGTCCAGTGCGCTGATAGGCTCGTCGGCGATGATGAGCTCCGGGTTCATGACCACGGCGCGGGCCACGCCGATGCGCTGCCGCTGTCCGCCGGAGAACTCGTGGGGATAGCGGCCCGCGTGCTCGCGCACCAGACCCACCATCTCCAGCACCCGGTAGACCTTCTCGTCGATGACCTCCTTGTTCTTCTCCCCGCGAATCACCAGACCCTCGGCGATGGTGTCATACACCGTCATGCGGGGATCCAGGGAGGCGATAGGATCCTGGAAGATCATCTGAATCTGGGTGATGAAGCGCTGCTTCTTCGCGATGCGGCGCTCGTACTCGTACTCCTTCTGGAGCTTTGCCTTCTCCTCTCCCTGCGCTGCGGCAAGCAGCGGCGCGTACTTCTGATCCACCGCCTCGGTCACGGCGCCGGCATAGAGCTTATCGCAGTTGCGGTGGTCGTAGCGGGCGGAGGCGATCTCTCTGCGCTGCTCAGCGATGAACTGCTTCAGCTCCGCCTGACGCTCGGGCGTCGCGGTCTTCATCTCGGCCCGGGCCCTGGCGATGGCCTGCTTGTAGGACAGGGTGCCGGCGGCGATGCGCTTGCCCTTGAAGTAGATGCTGCCGGAGG
>JAEDKS010000275.1 GCA_016295665.1 Clostridia bacterium | reverse complement strand
GCCAATGTGAACAAGGGCGACGCGCTGCTCACCGTCTACACCATGGACACCCTGCAGGTGGAGATCAGCGTCAACGAGTACGACCTGTCCGCTATTGCCGAGGGCGACCCGGTGGAGATCACCTTCAACTACGACCCGGACAACGCCGTGCGCCTGCCGGGCACCGTGGCGGCCATCTCCCATCTCAGCTCCGCCCAGAGCGGCGAGGCGGCCTACCAGGCCTACGTGGACTTCACCCCCAACGAGGATGTGCGCATCGGCATGACCGCCGTGGTCACCACCCTGGACGATTGACCCCGCACAAAAACGAGGGCATGATCGGACGATCGTGCCCCCGTTTTGCGCATATCCCAGGGAAAGATGGCTGCTGCTCTGTTCCGGCTTTACGCGAGCGGGCATTGTGCGGTATAATCAACACGCGAATGGATCAACGCGTGTCCCGTACACGCCGTCGAAAGGAATTGACGCCCATGACAAGAGACTGTGCCTTCCTGCTGGGTATCCTGCTGCTGCTCGTGCCGCTTGCCGCGCCTGCCGAAGCGGAGGATGCGCTGACCCTCTTTGTGGCCACCGACCTGCACTACCTCGCGCCGGAGCTGACCGACCACGGCCCGTACTTTGAGAAGATCATTTCCCGGGGCGACGGCAAGGTCATGGCCTACAGCGAGGAGCTGGTGGAGGCGTTTGTCGAGCAGGTCATCGACCGGCATCCTGACGCGCTGATTCTCTCCGGCGACCTGACCTTCGAGGGCGAACGCGCCAGCCACGAGGCGCTGGCGGACAAGCTCGCCCGCATCACGGCGGCGGGCATTCCCGTCATGGTGCTGCCGGGCAATCATGACCTGAACAACCCCAGCGCCGCGCGCTATGCCGGCGAGGGGCATGAGCGGGTGAACAGCGTGACCTCCCTTGAATTTCTGGACATCTACCGGCCCTTCGGCTATGCCGATGCCTTTGCGCGGGATCGCGCGTCGCTGAGCTACATGGCGAGCCTGTCCCCGACGCTGCGCCTGCTGATGATTGACGTGAACGACTCCCTGGAGGGCGAGGTGGATACCCAGACCCTCGCATGGGCGGAGGAACAGCTTGCCCAGGCGAAGCAGGACGGTTGCCGCGTCATTGCCGTCAGCCATCAGAATCTGCTGCTCCACAGCAGCCTGTTTGCCTACGGCTTCACCATCTACAACGCCTTCGCACTCCAGGCGCTGTACGCGGATGCGCCCGTGCTGTGCAGCCTGAGCGGGCATATCCACATGCAGCACATCAGCGAAAGCGAGACGGGCCTGCGGGACATCGCCACCTCCTCCCTGGCGGTTTCGCCCAACCAGTACGGCGTGCTGACGCTCACGGAAGACAAGCTGTCCTACCGCACGGAGACGGTGGATGTGTCCGCATGGGCGGCGGAAAGGGGCCTGACCGATCCGAACCTTGTGCATTTCGCGGACTATTCCGAGGCGTTCTTCAAGCAGAACGCCCGGCGTCAGGCGCTGGCCAAGGTTGCGCAGGATGCCCAGCCAGAGCAGCTGGCGGACTTCTTCGCGGAGATCAACGCCGCGTACTTTGCCGGGCGCATGGACGCCTTCATGCCGGAGGAGCCGCTGCTGGCACGCTGGCGGCAGGAGCCGGCGTTCCTCGCCCGGTATATTGACAGCATCGTGCAGGAGCCGCCGCGCAACCACTGCGCCCTGACCCTTGCGCTGGACGCCCCGGAGGAATGACCGCCCTTCAGGGCCTTCCGGGCGGCATGAAAAAAGGCCGGATTCTGCATGACAGGCAGAATCCGGCCCTTGCCTTATTCCGGGGATGATGGTGATGATCGCTTCGCCGTGCGCGGGGGCGGAGCATGGCTGGCGGGTGCCCTGCGTCAGCGATAGGTCGGCAGCCAGTCCCCGTGGGCCTCGATCAGATCGTCGCACAGGCTGATGATGTCGTCAATCGACAGCTCGCTCTGCAGATGCGGATCCATCATCGCCGCCTGGTAGATCGTTTCCTTCCTGCGGGTCATCGCCGCCTCAATGGTCAGCAGCTGCACGTTGATG
>JAEDKS010000274.1 GCA_016295665.1 Clostridia bacterium | reverse complement strand
TCGTCAACGATGTGCACCAGCAGCTTCACCTGCTCCCGGGTCAGGAACTGGGCCTCGTCCACAATCACGCAGTCGTACTGCGCCACGTCCATCTCCGGCAGCTCCTCGACGAACACGCACTCCGACTGGAGCCCGCAGCGGGACATGACCGTCCGCTCCCCGTCCCTTGTGTCCAGCCGGGGCTTCACCATCAGCACCCGCTGGTGGCGCTCCGTGTAGTTGTACTGCACCATGATGGCGTTGGCGGTCTTGCTGGAGCCCATGGCCCCGTAGCGGAAATAGAGCTTCGCCATTGGGGGTATCCCTCCTACCTCATGCGTCGCTGGGGGTTGTGCCGCGTCAGAGCAGCAGCTCCGGGTACAGGCACTGCAGGCGGATGTCCGCGGCGCGGAAGGCCTGCGCCAGGTGAATCTGGGCGGCGGACAGGCTGGAGAAGCAGGCGGTGAACTCCTCCACGCCCTCCTCCATCAGCATCGCCATGCCCCGGTGGATGAGCATCTTCGCCATGCCCTGCCGGCGGTACATGGGGCTGGTGTACACCGCCGCCAGCTCACAGCTGCTGCCCTCGCCCCAGAACAGGGCCTCGCCCACGCGCACGTTGCCGTGCAGCATGGTCAGCAGGCAGAAGTGGGGCGTGGTCATCATCCGCTGCAGGTAGGGCACGTCGATGGTGGTGATGTCGTTCTGCTGAAGCCGCGCAATCAGCTGCTGCTGCTCCGCCGGGGTGTTCACGGGCGTGGAGACCACCGTGCAGGCCATGGGCACCCGGCCCGGCCCCTCCGGCTTCCAGATGCGCACCTGGCTGGCGAACTGGCGGCAGTTGAGGGCGTTGTGCTCATACAGCGCCAGGGACGCCCCGTCCTCCGGGGACAGGCGCGTGTAGAGCCGGGCGTTCACCCCGGGGTTGCTCTCCCGCAGCTGCCGTGCCCGGGCCACGAGGGCTCCAAAGAGCATATACCAGCCGCTGGGCTGGCTGTTGATTTCAAAGTACATATTGATGGGCACCTCCGGGCAGAAGTGGGGCAGATACTGCCACACCACAAAGCCCACCCCCATCTGGGTGCCCATTTCGTCCTGGGCGATAAACACGTTTTCGGCGGGTACATCCTGATAGCTCCCCTGCGGGTGCGTAAGCTCCATAGGCTTCGTCCTTTCGTCGTTCAGGCGCTCTTTTGGGAGCGCACGAAGATTGTACCATTGAACGGCGGTTTTCGCAAGGGCATCCCGGGCGTTTTTTACATTTTTCCTCCGGGATTTTCACAGAATTGTCACATTTGCCCAGCCACGCAGGATGGATGCGCAGGGGCGAACGCCCGCAAGGCGAAGCCTTCAGGCCAGGATGCCCACCATCCGCCAGTCCGGCGTCCAGCGGGTCAGGGGCGCGGGGCTGCCGGGCGTGAGGCGGCCCGCCCTTCGCTCCCCGATGGAATCCGCCGGGGCGGAGGTGCACATGGTCACCGCGTCCTCGGGGGCGATGCCGAAGCGGAGCAGGTTCTCCAGCGCCCGGCGCATGGTCAGCACGGAGCCGGCGAGGGTGCCATCATGAAGCCGGGCCTCGCCGCCGCGCACGGTCACGGGCTGACCGCCCAGCGCGTATTCGCCATCGGGCAAGCCGGCGGCCTCCATGGCATCGGTGACGGCGACGCACCTCGCCGCGCCCTTGGCCCGCACGGTCAGGCGAATCACGTCCGGGTGCAGGTGGATGCCGTCGCAGATCATCTCGGCCCACAGCCGGTCGTCGCACAGCGCGGCACCCGCCACGCCGGGGGCGCGGTGATGCAGCGGGGGCTGGGCGTTGAAGGTGTGGGTCACGTGGGCGGCGCCCCAGTCGGCGGCGAGATGGGCCTGCTCGGCGGTGGCGTCGGTGTGGCCCAGGGACACGGTGACCCCCTGCGCCACGGCCCAGCGGATGAAGTCCTCGCTGCCGGGGAGCTCCGGGGCCAGGGTGATGAGGCGCACCGCGTCCGCGCCCCCCGACAGGCGCAGGAACGCCTCCCGTCCGGGCAGCTGGAAGTGGGCCTTGACCTGCGCCCCGGCCTTCCTGGGCTGGAGGAACG
>JAEDKS010000273.1 GCA_016295665.1 Clostridia bacterium | reverse complement strand
AGGGCGCGTCCATGTACAGCTCCACCACGTTCTTGCCCGCCACGTCGCCGGTGTTGGTGACCTTGACGGTGATGCTGTTCTGCCCGTGGGCCTCCAGCTTCACATCAGAGGCGGTGATCTCCTCGGTGAAGGTGGTGTAGGACAGGCCGAAGCCGAAGGGGAACTGCACCACCTGCTCATAGCCGGAGACGGAGCCGTTCTTGAAGGTCAGGGCCTTGAAGTCATCCGAGTCGAAGTAGCCCATGGCGTCCGCCGTCTCGTAGTAGCGGTAGCCCACGTAGATGCCTTCCTCGTACTGATAGAAGGTCTGACCGTTGGCGTTGGCATAGCGGTTGTTGTCAGTGTTGTAGTAGGTGGGGTTGGTGGTCATGTCATAGGCGAAGGTGTCCACCAGACGTCCGGAGGGATTGTTTCGTCCGGACAGCAGGGTCGCCACGCCCGTGATGCCGGCCTCGCCGGGATGTCCGATCCAGAGGCAGGCGTCCACGTTGTACTCCTCGCTGTCGATGAAGCCCAGCTCCATGGCAGCGGCGCTGTTCACCAGCACGATGGTGTGGGCGAAGTTCTCCCTGGCGAAGGCCAGCAGCGCCTTCTCGTTCTCGTCCAGCTCCAGGTAGGTGGTGCCGGTCAGGGTGCTGCCGTCACCGTCGTAGTCCATGGAGGGAGAGGCGCCCTCGGCACCGGAGCGGGCGAAGGTCACGATGGCGTAGTCGGTGTAGCCGTCCTGCAGGATGGAGGCCTTGCCGCTCTCGTACACATCCGCGCCGAACTCGTGAATCTTCGTGTAGCTGGTCCAGCCCCCGCCGCCCCAGCCGTCGTCGGTGGATGCCGCGGGGTCATTGGCGTTCACGCCGCAGGCGCCGCCGCACTGCTCCTCCAGCCAGGCCCAGGCTTCCTCGTTCACGTCCAGGCCGGCCTCCAACAGGGCGTCCAGCATCATCACGGTGTTCTCGTCATCCGCGCCGCCCGCGGAGCCCGTGCCGCCCTCCACATAGTTGTAGCTCATGGCGCCCAGCACCGTCACCTTGGTGCCCTCCGCCAGCGGCAGGGTGCCGTCGTCGTTCTTGAGCAGCACGGAGCCCTCCGCGCCGATCTGCACGGAGAGGTCGTAGCCCTCGGAGTAGCAGTAGTCCGCGTCATAGGTCGCGGCGCTCGCTGCCGGCATGGCGATGCAGCTGAGCAGCATCGCCAGCACGGTCACGGTTGACAGGATTTTCTTTCCAAGCTTCATGGAATCTCCTCCTCTTTTCCCGTGTGGGATGACCGTCCGCGCACCCGCGTCCTGCCCGCATGGCGCATCCGGCACGATCCCCACCAGATTGCCTGCATTATACCGTCTTTGCCGCACGTTCTCCATAAACCCGGCGCAACAGGACGCCCTGGTGCGCAACAGGCGCACCCCCGGGAACAACCGGTCGCTGCAGCGGAACGACCGGCACCGCAGCGGTGCCCCGGAGGGCACAAGCGGTTTTCCGGGCACAAAAAAAGAGCGGCGCGACCCGCTCCCGGAGGATGGTGTGCCCGCTCACAGCAGCACGCTGCCCTCGCTCTGCATCAGCTCCATGTAGGCGTCCCGGATCTCCTGATACTTCCTCCGGCTGATGGGCAGCGTGGCGCCGCTGGTCAGCGTCACCTCGTTGTCACCGATGCGCCGGATGAACCGGTAGTTCAGCAGATACCCCTTGTGAATCCGCAGGAAGCCATGCTTGCCCAGCTCCTCCTCCAGCTCCTGCATGCTCCGGTGGAGCTCCATGGGCTGCTCCCGGCTGACGATGTAGGCCAGCTGCTCCTTGCCCCGCCCCTCGATGTACTGCAGCCGGTCGATGGGGAGCTGCAGCAGCTGCTCCCGATCCTTGACGAGCAGCGTTTTCGGCTGCTCCCGAACCTGCCGGTAGGCCAGGTAGGTGTCGATGACCCCGGACACGTCCTGAATCAGCCGCGTCTTGCGGATGAACCCCCGGGGATTGGTGCGGAGGGCATCAAACACCAGATCCTCCCGGTTGGAGATGTAGATGATGTCGATCAGGTTACCCTCCCGGCGCAGCTGCTGCGCCAGCTCCAGCCCGGACATGCCGGGCAT
>JAEDKS010000080.1 GCA_016295665.1 Clostridia bacterium | reverse complement strand
ACGGTGTCCACATCGGCGCTGTTGGCCTGGACGATGGCGTTGGGCAGCGCGTCAATGGCCCGGGTGCCCACGCCCTCGGTCTCCTGATGCTCCATCACGTTGACGGCGGTGATGCGGTCTCCGTCCATGGTCACGGCGACCCGCAGCGTGCCGCCGTAGCCCTGCGCCTCGCCGATGAGATCCTCCGCCGTGGCGGCGCAGCCCGTCATCAGCGCGGCACAGACCAGCCCGGTCAGCAGCAGCTTCAGCTTGTTTGGCATTCTTCATCCTTCCTTTCGGTGGTTGCTGATGGGAGTATGTCCCGGCACAGGTAATTCCATGCGCGGCGGTAAAAAAGAAAGGTCTTTTTTTTCATTCACGAGAAGGAAAACAGACGTTCGCGTAGAATCAACAAGGTATCCTACTGACAAGGAGGACGGGAGAATGGCTGATGTCTATCAGCGGCAGCCCACCCTGGCGAGCGAGGCGATCACCCTGCGCCCGCTGCGGGAGGAGGACGCGAAGGAGCTGCTGCGGGTGTATGGCGATGAGCGGGCCGTGCCCTGCTTCAACGGGGACAACTGTCACGGGGATACCTTCTACTATCCCACGCTGAAGCGCATGCGGGAGGCGCTGGACTTCTGGCGTTTCTCCTACGAGCACGGCTACTTTGTGCGGTGGAGCATCGTCGAGAACGCCACCGCGCAGGTGATCGGCACCGTTGAGCTGTTTGACCGGGAGAGCGGCGCGGAGATGGACGCGGTGCTGCGGCTTGACCTGCGATGGGACCGGGAGCGGGAGGAGACCATCGTCGCGGTGCTGGAGACCCTGCTGCCCCGGGTGCTGGAGGGCTTCAGGAGCCGCACCGTGGTGACGAAGTGCTGGCCCCACGCCACGCAGCGGCGGCAGGCGCTGGAGTGGTTCGGCTTCGCGCCGGATTCCCGGGCGTTCGTCGGGAATGACGGAACGGTCTATGGCGATTACTGGCGGCTGGATTTTCCCGGGGAGCCGGGCAGGGAACCGGACGCCTGATTCGTTTTCATAGAGGAAGGCCCTGCGGGGCCGGAACATCAGAAAAAAGGAGAGAGTCACATGAGAAAGCTGCTTGCCATCACCTGCGTGCTGCTGCTGCTTGCGTCCTCCGCCTGTGCGGAGATCGTGGGCATGACCACGGACGACATGGCACCCTACATCCACCGCTATGACGCGGACGGACAGGACATCTACTTCGTCAGCATGGAGGAGGAGGTCTACGCCGAGCATGCCGACGTGAGCTTTGACGGGGTGGAGGACCTGCTGCTGATCACGCACATGGGGGCGCAGAACATCGGCTACCTGGTCTACCTGAAAACGGAGGACGGCTATGTGCTGGCGAATCCGGACGGACTGATCTGGAACTACCGGCTGGACGAGGAGCGGCAGCTGCTCATCAGCTCGGCGATTAACGGCTTTGCCGGCGCCCTGCGGGAGGATACAGTCTACCGCTGGGAGGATGGTGAGCTGGTGAAGCTGCGCACCGCCTTCGCGGAGCAGAAGGAGGAGATTGAGTTCCTGGAGGACGGCTACCGGCTGACCAGCTACAATGAGCAGCTGGTGCGCCGGGTGGTTGACTACACCGAGGACGCGGGCGAGGGAACGGTGCTCTGGCAGGACGAGGTGACGCTGGAGGACATGGACGATCCGGCCCGGTTCAACGAGTTGGAGGATGCGCTGATGTCCGGGCTGTGACGACGCAGCCGGGGCACGGAAAAAGGCCATGGCGAATCCCGGTGGGGAAGCCATGGCCTTTCGCCGTCCAATCACCCGAACAGGGAGAAGTCCTCCTCGGGCGTGGCGGTGGGCAGCGGAATGGGGGTGCCTGTGGGCGCCTCCGTGGGGGAGGCTGTGAGTGCCTCGGTGTCCGCCGGCGCGGGGGTGTCCGTGACGGACGGCGTCGGCTCCAGGGTGGGCATGGGGGAGGGCGTTTCCGTGTCGGCGGGCTGGGCGTACTCCTCCGGCACCCAGGGCATCAGGAAGCGGTTCACGTACCAGGTGCTCTCCTGCATCTTGTAGTTGAACCAGCTGGTTTCCTCCCGGGTGCGCTCCTCCTCGGGCACCACGGACAGGTTCTTCTCGCTGTCCGCCAGGTTCATGTCGTAGTCGTGGACGTACATCTTCACCCGGTTGGACATGTTGCCCTCGATGGTGGTGATGCGGTACCTGCCGCCGCCCAGCTCCTCCACGTCGTAGACCAGGCCCACGTGGATGGTCTTGTTGTAGCTCTTGCCATACACCAGCAGGAAGCCGGGCTGCGGCACCATGGTGGCGCGGCCCATCTTCTGGTAGCCGCGCAGCAGCTTGCCCACGCTGGCCTCCTCCACATGGAAGATGCCCTCCACGGGCCCCTCCTCGATGTCCTCCAGCGCCGCCATGGGGATGCCGCACTGGATCATGCACCAGGTCACAAAGCCGCCGCACCAGCCGAAGCCCACGCCCTTGCCGCGCCATTCGGTGTACTTGTTCACGCGCTGCAGGGTTTTACCGCCCAGGGTCTCCCACTCGCTGTAGGCCAGATCCAGCACCGCCTGAATCTCGGGGGGCGGCGAAGCAACGGTGGTGACCGTGTCCACCGGCGGTGGGGTCGGCGTGGCCTTGCTGGTGGCAGCCTGCGCCGGGGAGAGGAGCAGGCTCATGGTCAGGAGAAGGGAGAGGGTCATGATGAGCAGCCGTTTCATGGTCAGAACGCTCCTTTGGTTCCACTTCTGCGGCCCGGAGGCCGTGGCTTGATCGGTTCAGTCCCCGGTGGTTCCCTGCCCGGCGGGACGAACCCGGGCAAAGATCATCCGGCCTGCCGAGGTTTGCAGGGCGGTGGTGACCGTGACGCTCAGCGTCTCGCCCAGATGGCGCCGACCGCCCTCGATGACCACCATGGTGCCGTCCTCCAGGTAGGCGACGCCCTGCCCGGGCTCCTTGCCCTCCTTGCTGACGGTCACCCTCAGCTCGTCGCCGGCCTGCACGGCGGGACGCAGGGCCCCCGCCAGCTCGTTGAGGTTCAGCGCCCGGACGCCGGCGATCTGGGCGGCCCGCGTCAGGCTGTGGTCGCAGGTCAGGATGGCGTCGCCGCTTTTCCGGGCCAGGCGCATGAGCCGCACCTCCGTCTCCTGTCCGTCCGCGGGATCCGTGTCCGGCACGCGCACGGTGGTGGTGGCCTTCAGCTTCTCCAGCACCTCCAGCCCCCGTCGTCCCCGGGCGCGCTTCTGGCTGTCGGTGGACTCCGCGACCCGGCGCAGGTCATCCAGGACGAAGTCCGGCACCACCAGCTCGCCCTCCAGGAACCCGGCCTGCCGCACCGCCAGGATGCGCCCGTCAATGAGCACGGAGGCATCCAGCAGCTTGTGGGCGGCGGTGGCTTTCCGCCGCTTCCGGTGCCCGGTGCGCTTGCGGATGAAGTGGCCCAGCTGCGGCACGCTGCCGCGCTTGAGCAGCGTATCTACCTCGGCGGCGCGGTGATGACCGATGCTGAAGCCCAGGGCGCCGAAGATGACGAACAGGATGCAGGCCATGATGGTGGTGAACATGGAATCGCCCATGAAGCGCAGAATCTGGGTCATCAACGCCGCGATGACAAGGCCGAACACCAGCCCCGTGCCGCAGGACACCAGCTGCCCCAGGCTCATCTCGTCCATCTTGCGCTCGAAGTAGCCGCCCAGCTCGGTGCACAGCGCGAGGATGCGGCGGCTGGTCAGAAAGCACACGCCCGCGCCCAGCAGCATCAGCCCGAGGTAGCCCAGCACCAGCGAGAGCAGGGGCGGCTCAAAGGCGGGCCGGGCCAGCTTGATGAGCTGAATGATGCCCATAAACAGGGCGGCGCCCAGTCCGGCCCCCAGCAGGGTGATGAGCAGACGGAGCAGGTTCTGGAAGTGCTTGGATTTCATGGGCTACGGTCACATCCTTCATTTGCTTTGCGAAAGAGGCTATCCGGGGAAGCTCTCCGGCGGGGCTCAGAACAGCACGCTGATGGCCTGCATCACCGTGTCCACCCCGATCAGGCGGACGCCCTCGGGCTGGCGGAGCCGGGTCAGATTGGCCTTGGGCAGTACGATGGTGGTGAAGCCCAGCCGCTGGCACTCCGCGACGCGGCGGTCGCACTGCGGGATGCCGCGCACCTCACCCGCCAGTCCCACCTCGCCCATGACCGCCACGTCCGCGCCGACCACCGCGTCCTTGAGCGAGGAGGCCACCGCCACGCACAGCGCCAGGTCGGCGGCGGGCTCGGACAGCTCCAGACCGCCGGCGACATTGATGTACACATCCTGATTGTAGGTCTTTTGCCCGGCGCGCTTCTCCAGCACCGCCAGCAGGAGGCTGACCCTGCCCGTGTCCGCGCCGTTCACCGTGCGGCGGGGCGTGCCGTAGTAGCTCTGGGCCGCCAGCGCCTGCACATCGCACAGCAGGGGACGGGTGCCCTCCAGCCCGCAAAAGACCACCGATCCGCTGGCCCCCTTGGCCCGGTGGGACAGCAGCTGCTCCGAGGGATTTGCGACGACCTCCATGCCGCTTTCCGTCATCTGGAACACGCCCAGCTCATTCACCGAGCCGAAGCGGTTCTTCACCGCCCGCAGCAGCCGGTACTGCTGCTGCCGGTCGCCCTCGAAGTACAGCACCACGTCCACCATGTGCTCCAGCATCCGGGGGCCCGCGATGGCACCCTCCTTGGTCACATGGCCCACCAGGAAGATGGCGGTGCCGGTTTCCTTCGCCATGCGCATCAGCAGGCTGGTGCATTCGCGAATCTGGCTCACGGAGCCGGGCGCGGAGGCCATTTCCGGGCGGTACATGGTCTGGATGGAGTCCACCACCATCACGTCCGGCGCCAGCTGCCGCAGCTTTTCCTCCACGTTGTCCAGGGCGTTTTCCGCCAGCACATAGAGGTTCGGCACCTGAATGGCGAGCCGGTTGGCCCGCATCTTCAGCTGACGGGCGCTCTCCTCGCCGCTGACGTACAGCACTCGCCTGCCGCTCCGGCACAGGTTGGCGCAGACCTGCAGCAGCAGCGTGGATTTGCCGACGCCCGGGTCACCGCCGATGAGCATCAACCCGCCCTCGACGATGCCGCCGCCCAGCACCCGGTCCAGCTCGTCGATGCCGGTGGTGGTGCGCAGGGTGGTGTCCTCCGGGATGTCGTCCAGCAGCAGCGCCGCCGAGCCCGTGCCCGGGCGCTGCTTGGGCGTCTTGGCTGCCGCGCCCGCAGGCTGCACTGCCGCCACGGTCTCCTCCAGGGTGTTCCACGCGCCGCAGCCGGGACACTTGCCCGCCCAGCGCGGGGTCTCGAACCCGCAGGCCGTGCAGGCGAATACGACCTTGTCCTTTGCCATGCTCTCCCTCCAGCGTCGGCACGATGCCTCCGGGCCGTGCCCTCCATCAGCAAAAACGAAATCTTCTATATGATAGCACAACCGGGCGCATCCTGCAATGATGGCTGGAAAGTTTTGCGGGAGGGCTGCGGGGGATGCTGCGTCCATCGCCGCACGGGCGGAAGAAAATGCGCAAAAACCGCATCAGCCCCTTTTCTCGCCCCCGCCTTTGTGATATAATAACCTTACCCCGGAGCGATAACAACGAGGCGAAAGGAATGAGCGAACATGAACAAGAGCCCCATCGTGCTGAACGTAAACAATATGATGGCTGATACGCTGGGCTATCAGTATGGTATTTCCGCCGGTCAGGTGGACGAGTATGCCCCCGCGGCTGCTGCTGCCAATCAGGCGGTGCAGGCTGCCCGTGGCACCGGCTGGCTGGGCTGGACGGAGCTGCCCTATAATCAGGAGGAGATCGTCCGCCATATCGAGGAGACCGCAGCGCGTGTCCGTGCGAAGTTCGACACCTTTGTGGTGCTGGGCATCGGCGGCAGCGCCCTGGGCCCCATCGCCGTGCAGCAGGCCCTCAATCACCTGCATTATAACGAGCTGCCCGCCGAGAAGCGCGGCGGCCCCCGCCTGTATGTGGAGGACAACATCGACCCCGAGCGCATGGCTGCCCTGCTGGATGTGATTGATGTCAAGACCACCTGCTTCAACGTCATCACCAAGTCCGGCGCCACCGCCGAGACCATGAGCCAGTACCTGACCATCTCCGAGCTGCTGAAGAAGGAGTGCGGCGACAGCTGGGCGGAGCACATCATCGCCACCACCGACTGCGAGAAGGGCAACCTCATCAAGCTGGCGAAGGAGCATGGCTTTGACCTGTTCTTCATCCCCGGCAGCGTGGGCGGCCGCTTCTCCGAGCTGAGCCCCGTGGGCCTGGTGCCCGCCGCCGTCTGCGGCATCGACATCCGCGCCATGCTGGAGGGCGCCGCTGCCATGGACGCCCGCTGCAAGTCCGACGACGTGTGGGCCAACCCCGCGCTGCTGGAGGCCGTGCTGCAGTTCATCTGCATGGAGGATATGGGCATCAACATTCAGGTGACCATGCCCTATGCCGACAGCCTGAAGTACATGGCGGACTGGTTCTGCCAGCTGTGGGCCGAGAGCCTGGGCAAGAACGTGACCCGCAAGGGCATGGCGAAGAACTGCGGTCAGACCCCCGTCAAGAGCCTGGGCGTCACCGACCAGCACAGCCAGCTGCAGCTGTACACCGAGGGCCCGTATGACAAGGTGGTCACCCTGCTGAAGGTGGAGAGCTTCCGCACCGAGAGCCCCATCCCCCATGGCTGCGAGGAGTTCCCGGACGTGGCCTTCCTGGGCGGCAAGAGCCTGAACCAGCTCATCGAGGCCGAGCGTCAGGGCACCGAGTACGCCCTGCTGAAGAAGGGCCGCCTGAGCCAGTGCATCACCCTGCCCGAGGTCAACGCGCACACCATCGGTCAGCTGATCTACTTCTACGAGCTGGCGACCGCCTATGCCGGCGAGCTGCTGGACATCGACGCTTTCAACCAGCCCGGCGTGGAGGAGAGCAAGATTGCCAGCTATGCGGTGCTGGGCAACACCTCCGAGAAGTACCAGAAGAAGGCCGCCGAGATGGCGAAGAAGCCCGCGCAGAAGGAAGCGTACATTCTGTAATTCAGGAACCAAAGGCTGCCGTGCACCTACATGCGCGGCAGCCTTTTTGTCTCCTTCTTCCCGGTTCCCACAGCCCGCCTCCGCTGCCGGAGGCTAAAACAGATCCAGCATATTGTCCAGGTAGACCTCCTCGCGCACCCGGATTTGGTTCTCCGGCTTGGTCATGTAGTGGAGCAGAAACTCAAAAACCAGAGCGCTTCCGAGCTCCCGGCCCTCGATCTTGAAATGGGAGAAGCCCATGGGCAGGTAGCGGTTCACGATGTCCTCCGGGCCGATAAAGCTGGGGTTGGTCATGGCGCGGGAGAAGCGATAGCCGCCGGCGGCGTCGGGCGCGGTGCAGGGATGCTCCGGGCAGGATTCACCCAGATTCTTCCGGCTGACGGCCTCGTAGCACCGCTTCCGGTCTCTGCAGGTCACCGGGCAGCATTCGTTGCACAGAAATTCCACCTTTGCCTTCTGCCACGCGGGCAGCGCATCCAGTCTGGCAAACGCTTTGTTCAGGCGGAAATCCGGCACGACATACCGGAACTCCTCCCGGGCCAGCTCGCGCTCCAGCTGCCGGAAATCCGTCAGCACCTTGGTGGTGGAGGACACCAGATAAAGCCCGGGATAGGTGCGCCGCAGGTACGCCAGCAGGAGCTCGGAGTGGACGATCACGCCATTCCCGGGGGCGCTGCCTGTCTCAAACAGCCGGCAGAGCGCGTTGCAGCGCTCATCGGCAAGATGCTCCTCCCGCAGGAGGGAATTGCTGAAGGTCAGTCGGGCCGGGATCCCGTACTCCCGGGTCAGCGCCAGAATGGCCTGCGGATCAGCGTCTCCCGACCCGACGCGCCCTCCGCCCCAGAGGCAGTCCGCCGGGGCGCCGTAGATGGAGCCGATTTCACACCAATCGTAGAAGTACTCCCTGTGCTCATGGAACAGCGGAAGAAACACGCGGTACAGCGCCTGGAACTCAAACAGGCCGGGAAGATGGTAGTATGCCGTGTTCTTTGCCGGGATCATGTCAATCACTCCAACACAAGCCGTTCTGGGGCAGCATCCGCTCCGCAACGCATTATACCATCCGACCGCGCATCAATCAAGGCGCCACCGCAGCGTTCGGGGGTGCGCGGCATAGGGAAAGGGCACCCAGCCCTGCTGAATGCCCCATGGGTTCCGTTCCACAAAGAGGAAAGGCGGGAGAATCATGTGTTGAGATTCCGGGCAATCGTCTTGACAACCTCGCTCATCACAATGGGCTTTGACAGGTGTCCGTTCATGCCGGCGTCCAGGGAGGCCTGCACGTCCTCGGCGAAAGCGTTGGCGGTCATGGCGATGATGGGAATCTGCGAGGCGTCGGGCCGGTTCGGCAGGCCGCGAATCGCGGCGGTGGCTTCATAGCCGTCCATCTCGGGCATCATGATGTCCATCAGAATGACATCGAAGGTTTCCGGCGGATGCTCTGCAAAGGCACGAACCGCTTCCTTGCCGTCGGCCGCCCGGGAGACCTGCATGCCCAGCTCCTCCAGCTGAATCGTGGCAATCTCCGCGTTCAGGTCATTATCCTCCGCCAGCAGAACCTTCACACCGGTGAGATCGCTGCTGTCAGCGGCATATTCCCGCTTCTGCAGCCTGCTGCCGTCCGTGAGCTCCATGGGAAGCTCCACGATGAACGTGGAGCCCTTGCCCTTCCGGCTCTCAACGCTGATGGTACCACCCATCAGGTCGACATACCGCTTGGTGATGGCCATGCCCAGACCGGTGCCCTTGTACTGGGTGCGGGCGCTGCTTTCCTCCTGGGAGAACTCGTCAAACAGGTGCTCGATGAATTCCTCGCTCATGCCGATGCCCGTATCTGCGATACGGTAGCGCGCAAGGAGGTGCTGATCGTCCGGGCCGGGGAGGTAGCTGGCCTCAAAGTCAATCGTCCCGCCGTCCGGGGTGAACTTGACCGCGTTTCCGAGGATGTTCACCAGCACCTCCCGAATCCGCACGGCATCCGTCAGCACGTAGCGCGATGCCGGTTCCTGCAGATGGGGGCGGAAGGTGAGATGCCGGTTGGACAGAAAGCCGCTGGTCACATTCACAACGGTTTCCGCCACTGCCACAAGATCGGTTGGCACGGGCGTGAACTGGATTCTGCCGCTTTCGATGCGGCTGATGTCCAGCACATCGTTGATGAGCATCAGCAGATGCTCCGAGCTGTCGCTGATCTTCTCCAGACAGACCCTGACCTCCGGCTTGGGCTGCTGCTTCAGCGCGATGTTCGTAAAGCCGATGATGGCGTTCATGGGCGTGCGGATGTCGTGGGACATATTGTTCAGAAAGGTGCTCTTGGCGGAGTTGGCTGACTCCGCCTCCAGACGAAGCCGGTTCAGCTCCCTGTTCGTTTCCTGCTCCATCCTTACCCTCTGGGCGCTGCGCTGGACGCTGACGAAGCTGAGGGTCGCCAGCACCAGCAGCAGAACCAGTGCCGACATGAAGATGGTCAGCGTGCGAACCGTGGAATCCATCATGTTCATGGTGTTGACTGCCACCGCATCCGCAGGAATCAGCAGCATCAGCGTCATGTCGAAGTCATCCAGCGCGGTGAGGCAGTAGTAGTACTCGCTCTGGTTCAGCAGAATGTTGGCCACGGCAATCCCGTCCTGATCCAGGCGCTCCATGACCGAATCAAAGCTCTGCCCCTGAATATTCGCCACTTCCCTGAGCGCCTTGTACACATTCCGCGCGCCAATCACATCGTCCGCATCCGCGTCATAATAGGCCAGGGTGCCGTTGTCCTTGATGATATAGGTCGCCGCGCTGCCGCCGTAGGTGGTGGTCGTGTAGTACTGCTTGACGGTTTGAATATCCTTCAGCAGCACAATGTGGGTAAAGCGGATCCCGTCATCCTCCATGGTGATAGGCCTGTCCAGCTCCTGCGAAAACACCAGAAAGCTGCCGTCAATCGTATCGGTTTCCGAAACAAAGGTATTGCGCTTTTTCCCGTCGATCAAATGGCTGACATCATACCAGATGCCCGCAGGGCCATCGCTCAGATATGCCGCGCCCTGCTCATCCAGCAGCATCACCCGGCAACCATACAGATCCGTGCAAAAATCGTTTTCCAGATGCGCGATATTCCCGCCCACATCCTGGCCGTTCTCAAAATGATTTCCCATCACGGCGTTATTCAGCCCCGACACCAGGTTCCAATGGGTTTGAAGGCCGCTTATCAGGTTGGCGCGGATCTGCGTGACCATTTCCTCCAGCTGATAGGAGCGCTCGTCGATTGTCAGCTTCATCAGGGCGTCGCGCATGTAGCGGATGCCCCAAAACAGAGACATCAAAAGAATGATCGCCAGCGCGACGGGCAAAAGATAATTTGTTTTGCGTTTTCTCTCCTGCATGGGAGTGTTCACCTCATTCATCCTTTGTCCGCCGCGCATGGGCCATCCGAAAACGCTTACCGCAGGGTGATGTAATCCGTGGGCGCTTCAAGCTGTCCGCCGTCCTCCACCAGGCGCTTGACCAGGCACGCTTCAGCCTTGGGGCCGGAGGAATCCACCTGCGAAACGCCCATCTCCTCCATGACCTTGGTCATATACCAGTCACGTTCGCCGTAGATCAGGAAGGAGTAGGTCTTGCTGCGATCCAGCTCCTTGCCCTGAACGGTCAGGGCGTTCAGCTTGTAGCCGCCGTCCGTCCGGGTAATGTCCATCTCAAAGCCGCTGGACACATACAGCGTGCTGTCGTTGCAGACCGCGC
>JAEDKS010000079.1 GCA_016295665.1 Clostridia bacterium | reverse complement strand
CCGACCGGGGCCGACGACTTGCCGGTGTAACACGTCGGCCCCGGACCCCCGTCCCCCAAGTTTTGTCAGGGGTCGTTTTTGGAGGTGCTCTCCGTTCGGCCGGTTCTGTGAGCGGCCGGAGGGGTTGCGAGTCCTGAGTGCACACTCCAGTCTGGTTCGGGGGCACCGGCAGGAGCCGCCCCGCCGGCCCCCGTACCCCGGCAGGTCACCCGCCGCGCTGACCCCGCGCCCCAACAGCTCATCCGCCGCGCCGCTCCCCCACCCCCAAGGCTCCCTCCCCGAGGGAGCTGTCGCCGTCAGGCGACTGAGGGAGTGGTACCCAACCGGCGACTGAGGGAGTAACGCAGCTGTCCCGTTCCTCCGCTTCCATGAGGTCGACCTGCTCCCCCCTCCCCCACGAAACCCCTTGCCAACGCCCCAAATCCATGCTATAATACAATGAATCACCAAGGCGGGAGGTGTTTTTCGTGCGCAGTATGACCGGCTGTGGGCGCGGGATGGCCCGGGATGCCTCGTGGGAGGTGCAGGTGGAGCTGAAAAGCGTGAACCACCGCTTTCTGGACATCAGCTGCCGGGTGCCGCGCAACCTGTCCTTTCTGGAGGACGTGGTGCGCCGGAGCCTGACCGCATCCCTGAAGCGGGGCCATGTGGACGTGTTCCTGACGGTGACCAGCTGCGCCGAATCCGCCCGCGAGGTGGTCGTGGATGAGGCCCTCGCCCGGTGTTATTATGAAGCGGCGCAGCGTCTGCAGGCGATCACCGGCGGTAAGGGCAAGCTGCCCGCGTGGCGGCTGCTGGGCATGGAGGGCGTGACGCAGGTGCGGGAGACCGCGCTGGACGAGGAGGCGGTGAGCGCCCTGTGCGCCCAGGCCGCGTCGGACGCCATCGCGCAGCTGGTGGAGATGCGCACGCGGGAGGGCGCGGCCCTGCAGGCCGACCTGAGCGCCCATCTGGACGCGGTGGCGGCGCTGCGGCAGGCGATGGTCGCCCGGGCGCCGGGGGTGGTCGAGGACTACCGAACCCGGCTGCAGGCCCGTCTGGCCCGGGTGCTGACCGAGCCCGTGGAGCCCGCCCGGCTGGCCCAGGAGGTGGCGCTGCTGGCGGACAAATGTGCCATTGACGAGGAGCTGAGCCGGCTGGACAGCCACCTGCATCAGATGCGCACCTATCTCGCCGCCCCCGGGGAGACCGGCAAGAAGCTGGACTTCCTCATTCAGGAGATGAACCGGGAGGCGAACACCATCGGCTCCAAGGCCAACGATGCCATGCTGGCCCAGGCGGTGGTGGACATGAAGTCCGAAATCGAGAAGCTGCGCGAGCAGGTGCAGAACGTGGAGTAAGCGCGGCGCACGGGGGAGGAAAAGGGTATGGCATCACAAAAGGGGATGCTGCTGGTGGTATCGGGCCCGGCGGGGGTCGGCAAGGGCACGCTGGTGAAGCGGCTGCTGGAGGAGGACGGGAGCTTCGGCTTCTCCGTCAGCGTCACGACGCGCGCTCCCCGGCCCGGTGAGGTGGACGGGGTGCACTACCACTTCGTCACCGAGGAAGCCTATGACGAGCTGCTGGCTCAGGACGCGTTTCTGGAGCACGCCCAGGTGCACAGCCACCGCTACGGCACCCTGAAAAGCGAGGTGTTCTCCCGCATGGAGCGGGGGGAGAGCGTGGTGCTGGACATTGATGTGCAGGGCGCGCTGAACGTCATGGCCCGCTTCGAGGACTGCGTAAGCGTGTTCATCCTCCCCGGCAGCTTCCGTGAGCTGCGGGCGCGGCTGGAGGGCCGGGGCACCGAGCAGCCCGAGGAGGTGGAGCGCCGCATGCGCAACGCCCGCCGGGAGGTGCTGGAGCAGCCCCGCTACCGCTACACCCTCGTCAACCGCACCGGCGAGGCCGACGCCGCCTACGCGTCCCTGAAGGCTATTGTCGAGGCCGAGAAGCTGCGCTCCACCCGCTTCTTCCCCGAGGTGCCCGAGGACTGAGCCCGCTGCGGGCTTTCCTATCGAGGGTGGCCCACGTGTCACCAGATGAAGTCAACCGTCATTCAACTGCCGTACCGCCCCCGGGCGGCGCGGCCCAAGCGTAAGGAGGTCATCGCTATGTCCATCGTCGAACCCAGCGTGCTGGAGCTGCTGAAGCACTCCGAATCCCGCTACACCCTCGTGGTCGAGGCCAGCAAGCGCGGCCGTCAGCTGGTCAGCGGCGCCCAGCCCATGATTGACGCCCGGGAGATGAAGCCGCTGAAGGTCGCCGTGGAGGAGATCAACCGTGGTCTGCTCTCCTACACCAAACCGGAGGACGCGAACGCGCCCCAGGAGGCGTAAGCCATGAACGCGAAGCGCGAGGTGGTGCTGGGCATCACCGGCGGCATCGCCGCGTACAAGAGCGCGGAGCTGGTGTCCCGCCTGCGCAAGGCGGGCATCGGCGTGCACGTCATCATGACCGAGCACGCCACGCGCTTTGTCTCGCCCCTGACCTACGAGACGCTCTCCGGCAACCCCGTGGTCACAGACACCTTTGACCGCCCCGCCACCTGGGAGGTGGAGCACATCGCGCTGGCGAAGCTGGCGGACGTGTTCGTGATTGCCCCCGCCACGGCGAACATCCTCGCCAAGCTGGCCTGCGGCATCGCGGACGACATGCTCTCCACCACCGCCCTGGCGACGAAGGCGCCGCTGCTGGTGGCCCCCGCCATGAACACGGGCATGTGGACGGCGGATGCCACCAGGCATAACGTGGACACGCTCCGCGCCCGGGGCGTGCGCTTCGTGGGCCCGGAGGGCGGCTTTCTGGCCTGCGGTGACAGCGGCCCGGGCCGCATGAGCGAGCCGGTCGCCATCTTCGAGGCCATTCAGGCGCTCCTGACCGCCCGGCAGTCCCTGTCGGGTCTGCGTGTCATGGTCACCGCCGGCGCGACCCGGGAGCGGCTGGATCCCGTGCGCTTCCTGAGCAACGACTCCTCGGGCAAAATGGGCTTCGCGCTGGCGGAAGCGGCCCGGGACCGGGGGGCCGACGTGACCCTCGTCTGCGGCGTGACCACCGCCCAGCCGCCCACGGGCGTGACCCTCGTGCGGGTGGAATCCACCCAGTCGCTCTATGACGCGGTCACCGCCCGCTGCGGGGACATGGACATCATCATCCAGGCCGCCGCCCCGGCGGACTACCGCTTCGCCCGCCGCTATGACCAGAAGCTGAAGAAGCAGTCTGGGGCCCCGCTGGTGCTGGAGCTGGTGGAGAACCCGGACATCGCCGCCGAGGTGGGCCGCCGCAAGCGCCCCGGGCAGACGCTGGTGGGCTTCGCCGCCGAGACCGAGCGCGTCACCGAGCACGCCCGGGAGAAGCTCCAGCGCAAGAATCTGGACCTCATCGTCGCCAACGACGTGACCGCCCCCGGCGCGGGCTTCAACGTGGACACGAACATCGCCACGCTCATCACCCGCACAGGTGCCACCGAGCGTCCCCTCCAGCGCAAGCGCGACCTGGCGGAGGACGTGCTGGACGCGGTGCTGTCCCTGCGCCAGACCCCGCCCGAAGAAAGCTGACCCACAGGCCGTCCCCTCCCCCGGGGGCGGCTTTTGTCGTGGGGGCATGAACGCCCCCTGCCCCGGCATATCCTCTGCCCGAAGGAGGTGTTGCCGGATGGCAAGCCGAACGGAATCCCCCACCCACGTCACGCGGATGGAGCGCGTGACCCGCCCCGCGCCCTCCCCCGCGCCGGAGGAGCCGCTGGTTGCGCGGGGCCAGTCCTACGAGGCGGGGGCCGCCCGTCTCCAGCCCCCGGACGCGCCGGACACCCACCGCCCGGGCCGGGAGCTGATGCGGAACCTGTCGGTGGCGTCGGCGCTGGTGCTGTGCGTGGTGGCGCTGCGGGCGGGGGCGGTGCCGGGGGCCGAGGGCGCGGTGGACGCGGTGCTGACCGCCGCCTCGGGGGACAGCCTGCTGGATGACCAGCTGGGCCGCCTGTCCTTCGTGTCCGCCATGTTCCCGGAGGCGGCGCTGGTGTTCGGGGAGAGCGCCGACAGCGTGCTGGCCCTGCCCGTCTCAGCCGGCGATGTGACCCACGTCTGGAGCCGTCAGGAGCCCTATGTGACCTGGCAGGCCGACACCGCCGAGGTCACCGCCGCCCTGACCGGCGAGGTGCGGGGCGTGTACCACGGGGACGGCGAGGAGCTGCTCGTCCTGCTCGCCGGGGACGGGGGCCTGTCCTGCGTGTACGGCAACCTGGCTACCTGCGCGGTGTCCGTGGGGGACGCGGTGCGTCAGGGGGACGTGATCGGCACCCTGCTCCCGGGCGCTACCCTGTCCTTCGAGGCCCGTCAGGACGGCTGGAGCGTGGATCCCCTGACCCTGCTCCCCGCGCAGCCATGAGGCGGCGGCTTTTCGCGGTGGGCCCCACGGAGGTGTGGCTCCACCCGGCGGCGCTGCTGTTCGCGCTGTACATGGTGCTGGCGGGGTCGGGCCGGCTGCTGGTGTGCGGCACGCTGTCCATTCTGCTGCACGAGGGGGGCCATGCGCTGATCTCCACGCTCCTGTCCCATCCCCCCGCCGCCCTCGAGCTGACGCCCCTGGGCTGCCTGATGCGCCTGGAGGACGAGGAAACGCTGCCCCCGCTCCATCGTCTGGCGGTGCTGCTGGCGGGCCCCGCGGTGACGGCGCTGCTGTGCTGGCTCTCCGTGCTGCTGGCTTCTTGTGGCTACCTGCCCCGGGACATCGCCCGCCTGGCCTTCGCCTGCAACGCGGCGATTCTGTGCGTCAACGCGCTGCCGGCCCTGCCGCTGGACGGAGGGCGGCTGCTGGCGCTGCTCCTCGGGCTGTTTCTTCCGCCGCAGACGGTGCGGGTGGTGCTGCGGGGGCTGGGCACGGCGCTGGGAGCGCTGCTGGTGGGGCTGAACTGCGCGGTGTGCCTGCGCTGCGGGGGCTGGAATCTGTCCCTGGCCTGCGCGGGCTGCTTCCTGATCTACGCCGCCGCCCGGGGCACGGAGCGGGCCGCCCTTTCGGAGCTGCAGGCGTTCATGGCCCGCCGCACCCGTCTGGAGACCCGGGGCCACCTGCGCACCTGCCTCGTCACGGTGACGGACGCGCTGCCCCTCCACCGGGCGGTGGGTCTCCTGCACCCGACCCGGCGCACCCTCTATCAGGTGGTGACCCTGGGCACCGCCCGCCCGGGCCCCCTCGTCGGGGAGGAACGGCTGATTGACGCGTATCTGAAAAAACCGGGCGAAACCTGCCGAATCTTTGTGCAGGGTGCTGATTGACAGGGATTGACAGGTGTGCTATCATACGTTCGGGCCGGTGGTTAATGGCCCTTAACACGCGAAAAACGAGGAGAGGTGCGAGCATGGGCAAGAGGGAGACACCAGCGACGGTGGCGGCGCTGCAGCCCGGGGAGAGCGGCATCGTCCAGGCGGTGGGCGGCGAGGGCGCGCTGCATCGTCATCTGCTGGATATGGGCATCACGCCGGGGGTGAAGGTCACGCTGATCAAGACGGCCCCCATGGGCGACCCGCTGGAGCTTCATCTGCGGGGCTATTCGCTGACGCTGCGCCGGGCGGACGCGGCGACCATCACGCTGAGGGAGGCGGACGCATGAGCTACACCTTTGCGCTGGCGGGCAACCAGAACAGCGGCAAGACCACGCTGTTCAACGTGCTGACCGGGTCGAACCAGCACGTGGGCAACTGGCCCGGGGTGACGGTGGAGCAAAAGACCGGCGTGCTGCTGCACCATCACCACGGGGATTCGGCGCACTACGGCGCGCCGTCCCTGTTCGGGCGGCACCGGATGCAGGAGGCGGGCAACAACGACGTGACCATCGTGGACCTGCCGGGCATCTACAGCCTGAGCCCCTACTCCATGGAGGAGATCGTCAGCCGGAACTACATCACGCTGGAGAAGCCCGATCTGGTCATCAACATCGTGGACGCCACGAATCTGGAGCGGAACCTGTACCTGACGCTGCAGCTGCTGGAGCTGGGCACGCCGATGGTCATCGCGCTGAACATGATGGACGAGGTGCGCCTGCACGGGGACGTGATTCACACGGACATCCTGTCGGAGCGGCTGGGGGTGCCGGTGGTGGCGATCTGTGCCCGGAAGGGCGAGGGCGTGGATGAGCTGGTGCGCCTGGCGATGGCGGAGGCGGAAAAGCACCACGTGCCCCCGACGCTGGACCTGTGCGGCGGCGCGCTGCACAAGGCGCTGCACACCATCACGCATCTGGTGGAGCCCAAGGCGAAGGCGAAGGGCCTGAACCCCCGCTACGCCGCCACCAAGGTGCTGGAGGGCGACGAGCCCATGCAGGAGCTGCTGGCGCTGGACGAGGACGAGCTGCACATCATCGGCGAGATTCTGACGGAGCTGGAGCGCACCTGCGGCATGGAGCGGGCCGCCGTGATGGCGGATGCCCGCTACACCTTCATCGAGACGCTGCTGGACAAGGCGTACATCCGCGCCAAATCCGGTGACAGCGCGGAGGAGACCCCCTCCGACCGCATCGACCGGGTGCTGACCCATCCGGTGCTGGCGATTCCGATGTTCCTGTGCGCCATGCTGCTGGTGTTCTGGGTGACCTTCGGCCCCTTCGGCACGTGGGTGTCGGACGGGTTCTCGGCGCTGCTGGACGCGGGCATGGGCGCGATTGCCGCGTGGCTTGAAAGGGC
Source organism: Clostridia bacterium (assembly GCA_016295665.1). GTDB lineage: Bacteria > Bacillota > Clostridia > Christensenellales > Aristaeellaceae > HGM11604. Next base: position 4,114 of record JAEDKS010000079.1, on the reverse strand, counting down.
GCAGGTGGCCTCGTGGATGCAGGATCTGCTGGTGAACGGCGTGTTCACGGGCGTGGGGGCGGTGCTGTCCTTTATGCCCACCATCGTGATTCTGTTCATGAGCCTGTCGATTCTGGAGGACAGCGGCTACATGGCCCGGGCGGCGTTCCTGATGGACAAGCCCCTGCGGCGGCTGGGCCTGAACGGGCGCAGCTTCATCCCGATGATTATGGGGTTTGGCTGCACGGTGCCGGCGGTGATGGCGGCCCGCTCCATGAGCGGTCGGCGCGACCGGCGCTTCACGATTCTGCTGACCCCGTTCATGAGCTGCGGCGCGAAGGTGCCGGTGTACGCGCTCTTCGCGAAGGCGTTCTTCCATGAGCACACGCTGCTGGTCATGTGCTGCCTGTACGTGCTGGGCATCCTGATGGCGATTGTGGCGGGACTGGTGCTCAAGCGGGTGCTGTTCCACGGGGACGCGGCGCCCTTCATCATGGAGCTGCCGGCCTACCGGCTGCCCACGCCGCGGAACGTGCTGCGGAACATGTGGGACAAGGCGAAGGACTTTGTGCAGCGGGCCTTCACGGTCATCTTCGTGGCGACGGTGGTGGTGTGGTTCCTGCAGTCCTTCACGCCGCACCTGACCCCGGCGGCGACGGTGCCCGAGAGCATGCTGGGCCTGCTGGCGGGGGCGATTGCGCCGATCTTCGCGCCGCTCGGCTTCGGCTCCGTGGAGGCGTCCACGGCGGTCATCACGGGCATGATGGCGAAGGAGAGCGTGGTCTCGACGCTGGCGGTGATGGCGGGGGTGGACATGGAGTCCGCCGCCATGGTCACGGCGCTGCAGGGCGTTTTCCCGACGATGGCCTCCGTGTGCTCGTTCCTGACGTTTGTGCTGCTGTACATGCCCTGCGTGGCGGCCTTCGCAGCCATGTGCCGCGAGCTGGAGAGCCGGCGCTGGGCGGTGCTGGCGATGCTGGGGCAGACGGGCGTCGCGTGGGTGACGGCCTTCGTGGTGTACCACGTGGCGCTGCTCATGGGGGTGTAAAAGATGGTGGCAACCATCATCATCGGCGTGGCGCTGGCGGCGTACCTGACGTGGGTCGTCGTCCGCACCCTGCGCCGCAAGGGTGGCAGCTGCGGCTGCGGCTGTGGCTGCGGCGGCTGCGCGGGCTGCGGTCAGCAGGCCCCGAAGCAGCCGGACGATCGGCGCTGACCCGGCGCGCCCCCTTGACAAAGGGGAAGGGATGCGGTATAATACCTGTAATCGCATAAGCGCATGAAAGGCAGAGAAGGAAAGAGTAGCCTGACCAACGTCCGCAGAGAGGCTCCGGAGGGTGCAAGGGGCCGTCGGAGGTCAGGGGAACATGGTTCCGGAGCAGATGGCTGAGGCATGAGGCCTAGGTCATACGGGAACGGCCCGTTATCGCCGGAAGGCATTGATGGATGCTGAGGTGGTCGGCCAGGCGCCGGCAAAGCGAAGTGGTACCGCGGACGATTACACGCCCGTCTTCCGAAGGGAGGACGGGCGTTTTGGTTGGAAGCAGGCAGCGTCCATCCCGCCGTGCTTAGCGAGCGGACGACATGAACCAGAGAAGGAGGGAAACCGCATGCCCATCCGAGTCCCGGAGGATCTGCCGGCGGCGGCAGTCCTGGAGAGCGAGAACATCTTTATCATGAAGGAGCAGCGGGCGCACACCCAGCAGATCCGACCGCTGCAGATTCTGCTGCTGAACCTGATGCCCACGAAGATCACCACCGAGACGCAGCTGGCGCGGCTGCTCAGCAACACGCCCCTGCAGGTGGAGCTGGAGCTGCTGCGGGTGGAGCATCACCGCCCCCGGAACACGCCGGAGGAGCACATGCTGGCCTTCTACAAGACCTTCCCGCAGGTGCGGGAGCGGAACTTCGACGGCATGATTATCACCGGCGCCCCGGTGGAGCAGCTGCCCTTCGAGCAGGTGGAGTACTGGCAGGAGCTGTGCGAAATCTTCGCCTGGAGCCGCACCCATGTCCACTCCACGCTGCACATCTGCTGGGCGGCGCAGGCGGCGCTGTACTACCACTACGGCATCCCGAAGCATCCGCTGCCGGAGAAGCTGTTCGGCGTGTTCCGTCACCGGGTGGTGCACCGCAACTCGATTCTGTTCCGTGGCTTCGATGACACGTTCCTGGTGCCGCACTCCCGGCACACCACCGTCCGCCGGGAGGACGTGGCGGCGATTCCCGAGCTGAAGATTCTGGCGGAGAGCGAGGAAGCGGGCCTCTACGCCACGGCCCGGGACGGGGGCAGCCAGGTGTTCATCACCGGTCACTCCGAGTACGACCCGGACACCCTGCAGAAGGAGTACCTCCGGGACAAGCAGGCGGGCCTGCCCATCCGTCCGCCGGTGAACTACTTCCCGAACGACGACGACACCCAGCCCGCGATCTGCACCTGGCGCTCGAGTGCCCACCTGCTCTACAGCAACTGGCTGAACTACTACGTCTACCAGACCACGCCCTACGACCTGGGCCAGATCGGCGCCGAGGCCCCCGCCGACACCCCCACGGGCGCCACCCCCGCCTGTGCCGACGCCGCCTGCCCCTGGTTCTCCCCCACCCAGGGCCGCTGCACCCGCACCGCGCCGGACAGTACCACCTGACGCGTCCTTCCCCACCCCAGGCCTTTCTTCACCCCCGCCGCATCGCCCGGGGCAGCAGGCGCTCCAGCGCGCGCCCCAGCACCCGGGGCACCGCCACGGGGATCGAGGTGCCCACCAGAATGCCGATGGCGATGGCCCCCGCCAGCGCGAGGGTCTCCATGCCCCGGGTCTGGAACAGGGCCATGTCGCCGGTGATGAGCCCGTACGCGGTGTAGTAGATGCCCGCGCCGGGGACGATGGGGAAAATGCCGGTGACGATGAACACGGTGGCGGGCAGCTTCATGGCGACGGACAGCACCCGGGACAGGAGGGTCAGCGCGACCACAGCGCCCGCCGAGGCGAGGAACTCGGACATGCCCAGCGCCCCCAGCGCCAGAAAGATGCCCCAGCTGAAGCCGCCGCAGAGGGCGCAGAGGAGGTAGCTGCGGCGGGGTGCGTGGAACAGGATAGCGAAGGCCAGCACGCCGAGCACCGCCGAGAGAATCTGTCCAGCCATTACACGGCACCTCCCATCAGCCGAACCAGCGCCACGCCGCCGCACACGCCCAGCGCGATGCACATGGCGGTGAGCAGCGCGGCGATCATGTGGATGACGCCGGAGAGGTAGTCGCCGTTGAAGAACTCGCGGATGGAGGTGGTGAAGGACACGCCGGGCACCAGCGGGATGATGCCGCCGATGACGACGCGCCCGAAGTCAAAGCAGCCCAGCAGCATGGACGCGGCGCCGCTGAGCAGCGTCACCAGCAGGCTGCCCCAGATGAAGGGCATGAAGTGCGCATTCCGCCGGGCGGACGCGAACAGGTAGAGCTGCAGCACCATGCCAATGGGGAACGCGGCGACCCCATCCAGCAGCGACCCGCCGAACAGGCAGCAGAAGCCCGCCGCGCCCAGCCCGCAGGCCAGCACGTGCACCACCGGTCGCTCCGGGGTCAGGCGCTCGGCCTCCAGGAGCTCCCGCTCGGCCTCCTCCGCGCCCAGCCGCCCCTCGCAGATGCGCCGGGAGATGTCATTCACCGCGTCGATGCGGCTCAGATTGACGCTCCCCAGCGGCACATGCCGCACCAGACTCAGCGCGTCATCCCTGTGTTCATTCACCGTGGCGAAGATGCCGTTGGAGATCACGTACACATTGAACTCCCCGATGTGAAAGGCGTCCAGAATATGGGTCATGGTCTCCTGCACCCGGTAGATCTCCGCGCCGTTCTCCAGCAGTATCTGCCCCGCGTGCCCCGCCAGCTCCAGCACCTGTCGGTCCTGCGTCATGCCGCCGTCCTCCTCGTCCTCGACTTGCCGGAAGTATTATAGCATGCTTCGCCCCGCCGCGCAATTTTTTTCGTATTTTTCCGAAAAAGGGGTTGCGTTTCGGGAAAAATGTGCTATAATCTATCTTGCGCTTGAGCGAGCGCACAGGAAACGGGGTATTAGCGCAGTTGGTAGCGCGCGACATTCGCATTGTCGAGGCCAGGGGTTCGAATCCCCTATACTCCACG
>JAEDKS010000272.1 GCA_016295665.1 Clostridia bacterium | reverse complement strand
GTGCCCTTGACATCCTCCCCGTTCCGTGCTATGCTCCCCTCATCAAAGCAGTGCGCTGACGCGGCGCACGGAAGGAGGCCGCCCATGACGGAGAAGCCGCTGCCCGCCTGCCCGGTGGAAACGACCCTGTCCCTGATCTCGAACCGGTGGAAGGTGCTGATTCTCCGCGACCTGCTCCCGGGCACCCGCCGCTTTGGCGAGCTGAAGCGCTCCCTGGGCGGCGTGTCGCAGAAGGTGCTGACCGCCAGCCTGCGGGAGATGGAGGCGGACGGGCTGCTCACCCGCCAGGTGTACCCGGAGGTGCCGCCCCGGGTGGAATACACCCTGACCGCCACCGGTGAGAGCCTCCGCCCCGTGCTGGACGCCATGTCCTCCTGGGGCACGGCCTACCAGCGGGCCCATGAGCAGTAAAGCGCACAGGAAAAAGGCCGATGCCCCTGCACCGGCCCTTTTCATTTGCCGCTGGTATGACCCATCAGGTAGTACCTGACCAGCTCCTCCAGAATCTCGTCCCGCTCCAGGCGGCAGATCAGGCTGCGCGCCTGATTGTAGCTCGTGATGTAGGTGGGGTCGCCGGAGATGATGTAGCCCACGATCTGGGTGATGGGGTCGTAGCCCTTGGCCTGCAGCGCCTCATAAACGTACATCAGGATGTCCTGCGCCTCGTTGCCCGAGTCCTGGATCGGCTGCAGCTTGGTGGTATTGTTGTTGTAGCCCTGCACAGCAGTCACTCCTTTCCTGCGTAGACAGATGTATTATACATGAATTTGCCAACAAAGAAAAGCCCCATTTTGGAGGATTCAGCAAAGATTTACACATTCCCCCGGGCCCGTAATCCCCGGAGGGCGCCCCGGGTGGAAACCACCAGCGGGATGGAGAGGATCATGCCCCACGCGCCGCCCACCACGCCCCCGGCGGTGATGGTCAGCAGGATGGTCAGGGGATGGAGCCGGGTCGCGCCGGAGAGCAGCCGTGGGGAGAGCAGCCCGCCCTCCAGCTGCTGCACGGTGACGATGACCGCCAGCGTCCACAGGGCATGGAGCAGCCCGCCCTGCAGGGAGAACAGCACCGCCGGCACGCCGGCAATCCAGGGGCCCACGTAGGGCACCACCTCCATGATGCCCATGAGCAGCCCCCACAGCAGCCACCCCGGCGAGCCGATGAGCAGCAGCCCCAGCGCGGTCAGCGCCCCCACCGCCCCGGAGACCACCAGCTGTCCCCGCAGGAAGCCCGCCGTCTCCCGGCGCATCTCCCGCAGGGCGCGGACGGTACGTGCCCGGTGGCGCACCGGCACCAGCAGGGTCAGGGCGGCGGCGATTCGTTTTCTGTCCCGCAGCAGATAATAGGCGATGAGGGGCGACAGCAGCACCACGCTCAGGGAGGAGGCCATGCCCCGCAGCCCCTGCGCCGCGCCGGACACCCAGCCGGCGGCCTGCTGCTGAAGCTGCCCCAGGAGCCCGTCCCGCAGGGAGAGCAGGTCAACGCCCCGCCGCTCCAGCCACCCCGTCAGCGTCCAGAGATGCTCCTCGCCCCAGCGCAGCAGCTCCGGCAGGGACGCGGAGAGCAGCCGGAACTGTCCCACCAGCGGCGGGATGACCCCCAGCAGCAGCGCCAGAGCCACCGCGCCCAGGGCCACCAGCGACAGGGATGCCGCCAGCCCCGGCTTCATGCGCTTCTCCAGCCACCGGCACAGGGGCAGCGTCAGCGCCAGCAGCAGACAGGCCGCCGCCAGCTGCACCGTCAGCGTCCACAGCACCCGCCGCAGCGCAAAGGCCAGCGCCAGCGCTCCCGCCACCGCCAGCACCCGACCCCACCGGACGGAACGCACCGATCGCTCCATGGTCCGCGCACCTCCCCGCCACACAAGGGGCGGAGGCTTCCGCCCCCGCCCGTTCTCCGGCTGCTCACATGTTCTTCATCATCCGCTTGACCATGTTGGCCTTGTGCTTCATGCCGCGCTTGATCTGGTTGCCCGCGGGGCTCATCAGCATCCCCGCGCCCAGACCCGCGCCCAGCATAAAGCCCACGGCGCTGCCGATCATGAACTTGCCCATTTTTATCACCTCCTCGCCGTGGAATGGGGAGCGGCGCACCACC
>JAEDKS010000078.1 GCA_016295665.1 Clostridia bacterium | reverse complement strand
GGCCCGGGCGCTGCAGGCCGCCATCTATGCCTATCTGGCAGGGGAGGCCACCGTGCCCGCGCAGGAGCTGACCGTTGCGGAGGTTCGGGCGCGGGTGAAGTAATTGCATAGAAAAAGCAGCGATGGCGCTGAAGGCGTTCCTTCAGGCCATCGCCGCCTGCGGGGGAAGGGGTCACCTTCCCCTGTTTCATAATGCCATGACGTAGATCTGACAGGGGTTCTGCTCACCCCACAGCTCGGGAAGCACCTCGAACTCCTGGAAGCCAAGGTGCTGGTAGAAGCGGTTGGTAGCGTCATAGGCCGGGTAGCGGCCCATCTGCACCGTCTTGACCTGCAGAAAGGCATAGCCGTGCGCCCGGGCGAAATCCCGGGCGGCCTCAAAGAGGGCGGTGCCGATGCCCTGCCGGTGATACGGCTTCAGCACGCCGAGTACCGCCAGCTCCATGGTGGCGCGCCCGGTCTCCTTCAGGCACAGAAAGCCGACGGGCTCCATCCCCCGCAGGGCGGCAAAGCATGCCTGTCCGGCGCTCTCCCGGATGTAGGTCTCCGTGGCTTCGGGGATGCCGAACCACTCGGGCAGCGCGGTCAGGACGGCACGAACCATCCGCTGCCGCTCCTCCGGATCGTCGATGAAGCGGATGCGGGGCGCGGGCGTTGGCATGGCGGGGGCCCTCACTTGCCCAGCATGGCGGCGCCGATGATGCCGGCGTCCGGGCCAAGGATGGCAAGCTCGATCCGGGAGTAGGGCATGGTCTTGTAGAGCAGGTACTTCGGCACCTCGGCGCGCACCGCATCCAGCAGGAAGGAGCCCGCCTTGCTGACGCCGCCGCCCAGCACGATCATCTCCGGGTCAAGGAAGTTGATGACGTTGGCGATGGCCTGGGACAGGTACCGGATGTAGCGCCGGAACACCTTCAGGGCGATCTCGTCCCCCTCGCGGGCGGCGTCAAAGACGATCTTGGCGTTGATCTTGGCGGGGTCGCTGTTCACGGCCTTCATGATCTGGCTGTCGGGATGGCGCTCCACCAGCTCCCGGGCCATGCGGATGATGGCAGTGGCGGAGCAGTAGCGCTCCAGGCAGCCGAAGTTGCCGCAGGTGCAGGGCTCGCCGTCCAGCTCCAGAATCATGTGACCGAGCTCGCTGCCCACGCCGTGGAAGCCGCTCCACACCTTGCCGCCCAGCACGATGCCGCCGCCCACGCCGGTGCCCAGGGTGATGAACACGCTGGAGTGGGAGCCGGCGCTGATGCCCGCCACGCTCTCCGCCAGACCGGCGACGGTGGCGTCGTTGCCCACGAACACGGGCTTGTCGATGTGCCGGCGGAGCATGTCCGCGAAGGGCACATGGTGCCACTTCAGGTTGGTGCAGAAGGGCACCACGTTGGTGGCGGGGTCCACGATGCCGGGAACGCCGGCGCCGATGGCAGCCACGTCGTCCAGGGTGTGTCCGCTGCGGCGGAGAGTGTCCAGGGCGCAGGCCGCCATCTGAGCGATCTGCTCCTCCACGGGCAGGTCGATGCGGGTGTTGATGGCACCCTTCTGCAGGATGCGTCCGTCCTCGTCCACCACACCGATCTGAATGCCGGTGCCTCCCACGTCCATACCGATGTAAACCATGCTGCATTACCTCCTGTGTCGTTCGTATCCGGAGTAATTATATGAAGCTATGCGATAATGCGCGTGCGGCGGGAGCGGTCAGTCCTGCTCCGAGGCCTTGCGCATGATCATCTCGTTCAGCCGGCGATCCAGCTCGTGGGCGGCGCTGTAGCCCATGCGCTTCAGGGACAGATCGCGGGCGGCCACCTCGATGATGATGGCCAGGTTGCGTCCGGGGCGGACGGGGGTCAGCTGATGGGGCACCTTCACGCCCAGGATGGTGATGTACTCCTCCGTCAGGCCCAGCCGGTCGTATTCCTTGCCCTCTACCCACTTCTCCAGGTGCATCACCAGGTCGATGCTCTTGGACACGCTCACCGCGCCCACGCCGTACATCGCCTTGATGTCGATGATGCCGATGCCGCGAATCTCCATGAAGTGGCGCACCATCTCGGGGCATTCGCCGATGAGCCGGTCGTCGGAGATGCGGCAGATGTCCACCACGTCGTCCGCCACCAGCTGATGACCGCGCTTGACCAGCTCCAGCGCCGCCTCGCTCTTGCCCACGCCGCTCTCGCCGGTGATCAGCACGCCCATGCCGTACACGTCCACCAGCACGCCGTGGCGCGTGACCCGGGGCGCCAGGCAGCGGTTCAGGTAGGTGATGGCCTGAAAGGTGAACTTGGTGGTGAGCAGGTTGGACAGGTACACGGGAATATCCCGGGCCCGGGCCTCCTCCAGCAGCTCCCGGGGCGGCATCATGCTCCGGCAGCAGACGACGCAGGGCATGTCGTAGGAGAAGTACTTGCGGAGTCGGGCGCGGCGCTCGGCGGGCTCCAGCTCCTCCAGGTAGGTCATCTCCACCTTGCCGATCACCTGCGGGCGCTCATAGGCGAAGTACTCGTAGAAGCCGCAGAGCTGCATTCCGGGACGGTTCAGGTCGGCGGAGCGGATATCCCACTCCTTCTTCGTGGAGGGGGACAGCTCCGTCAGATGCAGGGCCTTGGCAAAGTCAGCAGCTTGAATCATGTGTTACTCCTTCGCGGGGGAAAGGACATGGCAGTCGACCCAGCGGGCCACGCCGTCCTCCATATTGGTGGGGCAGTGGGTGGGGATGCGGGCCCTGACGTCCTCCCGGGCGTTGCCCATGGCGATGCCGACCCCGGCGGCCTCCAGCATGCTCATGTCGTTCAGGCTGTCGCCAAAGGCGGCGCAGGCCTGCAGCGGAAAGCCCAGGCGCTCACCGCACAGCGCCAGGGCGTTGCCCTTGGTGGCGCGCAGCGGGTTGAACTCCAGAAAGTAGGGCTTGGAGCAGGTGACGGACACGCGGCCCGCGAACAGCGCCCGGGCCTCCGTCAGCATCCGGGCGATCTTCTCCTCCTCCGCCATCATCAGGATTTTGGTGGTGGGCGCGGTGAGGTAGGTCTCCAGGTCACCGACGTACTCGCCGGTCAGCATGGAGCTGCGGGCGTAGGACTCCGCCCAGTGGCCCCGCTGATTGAAATAGAAGCGGTGCTCGTCATAGGTCTGGGCGTAGCAGCCGTGGGCGCTGCCGAAGCGGGCAATCTCGCGGGCAAGGGGCACCTCCAGCACCTCCCGGGCCAGCAGCTGATGCTCCGGCGACCAGACCTCCGCGCCGTTGCAGGAGATGTACAGGGACGCGCAGCCCAGCTGCTCCACGAAGGGCTTCATGCTGTCCCGGGCCCGTCCGCTGGCGGGGATGATGTGGATGCCCCGTGCCGCGGCCTGACGCAGCGTGTCCAGGGTGTAGGCGGAGATGGTCAGGTCATCCCGCAGCAGGGTGTCGTCCAGGTCAAACGCGATCGCCTTGATGTTCATGTGCAGCCTCCATCCGTATCGTTTCCATTATACCAGAAAGACGCGGGAAGTTCCATAGCAAATTGCGCGCCGGAAAAGTTTTTTGTCAAAAATGGAAGGATTTACAGCTTTGGGAATGGAAATGGATAAGCAGAATATTTCTGCCGCAAGGAGGAAAAGGACCATGATGGATCGCAAGGAGGCCAGGGCGCTGGCGGAAAAGCTCGTCAGCCAGATGACCCTGGAGGAAAAGGCGTCTCAGCTCAAGTATGACGCGCCCGCCATTCCGAGGCTGGGCATCCCCGCATACAACTGGTGGAATGAAGCGCTGCACGGCGTGGCCCGTGCGGGCACGGCGACCGTGTTCCCGCAGGCCATCGGCATGGCGGCGATCTTCGACGAGGACTTCCATCAGCAGATTGCGGAGGTCATCTCCGAGGAGGCCCGCGCCAAGTACAATGGGCAGTCCGCCCACGGCGACCGGGACATCTACAAGGGCCTGACCATGTGGAGCCCCAACATCAACATCTTCCGTGACCCCCGCTGGGGCCGCGGTCACGAGACCTACGGCGAGGACCCGTACCTGACCGCCCGGCTGGGCGTCCGGTTCATCGAGGGGCTGCAGGGCAAGGGCAAGTACCTGAAGGTGGCGGCCTGCGCCAAGCACTTCGCCGTCCATTCCGGCCCGGAGGCCCTGAGACATGAGTTCGACGCCCAGGCGACCCCGAAGGACATGAACGAGACGTACCTGCCCGCCTTTGAGGCCGCCGTGAAGGAGGCCGGGGTGGAGTCCGTGATGGGCGCCTACAACCGTGTCAACGGTGAGCCCGCCTGCGGCTCCAAGGCGCTGCTGGTGGATACGCTGCGGGAGAAGTGGGGCTTCGAGGGCCATGTGACCTCCGACTGCTGGGCCATCCGCGACTTCCATACCGCGCACTTCGTCACCGCCACCGCTCCCGAGTCCGCCGCGCTGGCCCTGAAGATGGGCTGCGACCTGAACTGCGGCAACACGTACCTGCATATGCTGCAGGCCTATCAGGAGGGGCTGGTGACCGAGGAGGACATCACCCGCAGCTGCGTGCGCCTGTTCACCAGCCGCTACCTGCTGGGTATGTTCGCGGACGACTGCGAGTACGATGCCATCCCCTATACCGCCAACGATACCGACGAGCATGACGCGGTGGCGCTCAAGGCCGCCGAGAAGAGCATGGTGCTGCTGAAGAACGACGGCATCCTGCCGCTGGATCCCCAGAAGGTGCGCACCGTTGCCGTCATCGGCCCCAACGCCGACAGCGTGCTGGCGCTCAAGGGCAACTACTACGGCACCTCCAGCCGCTCCGTCACCTTCCTGGCGGGCATCCGCGCCTACTGCAGGCAGCACGGCATCCGGGTGCTGTACTCCATGGGCAGCAAGCTGGTGGAGGAGAAGGCCGAGGGCCTCGGCAAGCCCTTTGACCGGCTGGCGGAGGCCCAGATGTGCGCCGAGGCCGCGGACGTGGTCATCGCCTGCGTGGGCCTGGATGAGACGCTGGAGGGCGAGCAGGGCGACACCGGCAACTTCTCCGCCAGCGGCGACAAGCTGACGCTGAAGCTGCCTGAGACCCAGCAGCGCCTGATGGATGTGCTGGAAAAGACGGGCAAGCCGCTGGTGACCGTGCTGGCGGTGGGTTCCGCGCTGAACGTGCCCCAGGGCAACGCGCAGCTGCTGGCCTGGTATCCGGGCCAGGCGGGCGGCACCGCGCTGGCGGAAATCCTCTTTGGCGAGGTCAGCCCCTCCGGTCATCTGCCCGTGACCTTCTATCACGGCGTGGAGGAGCTGCCGGAGTTTACCGACTACAGCATGACCAACCGCACCTACCGCTACTTCACCGGCGAGCCGCTGTATCCCTTCGGCTTCGGCCTGAGCTACACGGACTTCGCGGTGGAGGATGCGCAGTATGCCGACGGCGCCGTGACCTGCACGGTGAAGAACACCGGGAAGCGCGACGGTGAGATGGTGGTGCAGTGCTATGTGCAGCCCAAGGACAGCCCCTGGGCGCCCGTGCATCCCAGCCTGGCAGGCTTCGGGCGCGTGGCGGTCAGGGCGGGCGAAGCCCGGCGCGTGACGGTGAAGCTGGGCGAGCATGCCTTCACCGTGGTCAATGACGCGGGTGAGCGCATCAGCGGTGGCGCGTCCTACGACCTGTATGTGGGCCAGAGCCAGCCCGATGCCCGCAGCGTGGCGCTGCTGGGCGCATCTCCTGTGAAGCTGGAGATCAGCCTGTAAGGCACGGTAAAAAGCAACCAATTCAAAACGGGGCGGAGCGGATCAAAGCGATCCGTTCCGCCCCGTTGGGTTCGGGCGTCACTGCTTCCGGAACCAGCAGTAGGAGGTGCAGGCGTCCAGGTCGTACACGGTCAGCCAGAGCTGCCCGTCGTCCATGGGAAAGTAGCCGAAGTCGGTCACGCCGTCGTGGACGAAGCAGGGCGCATCCGCGATGGCAACGCCCACCAGAGACATGGCAACGCCACCGTCGGTGGTGGTGCAGTACCCGTAGCGCTCGGGATGCGTGTCGATGAACGCCTGAAAGCGGGGCCCGTACTGGGGGTTGGCGCCGCAGTGGATGATCAGCGGGTAGTCGATGTAGGGCGCCAGCGCCTCGCCCAGCTCCCTGGCGGTGAAGCCGTAGTCCCGCAGGGTGCCGATGTACATCATGATATGGCGCGTGCCATGGGCCGCGACCAGCAGGTCGCCCACCTGCAGCGTATGATGCAGCTCATCCCAGGGCGGCAGGCCGGTGCGCTGGTTGAACAGCTGACTGCCGTTGCCGCCCTGATCGACGGGGAAGTAATCCCGGTTCTGCAGCAGGCTGGACAGGGAGTCGATGGTGCCCCGCCCGTTCTGTACGTACACATAGCGGCAGAAGCCGGAGCAGTCAAAGCCGAAGATGTAGGTCTGCCCCTCCCTGTAGTACTGGGAGGACTCGATGCACGCCCGCTGGGCATAGTCCGGATAGCGGAGCATCAGGTAATAGGTGCTCTGCCCGCCAAAGTAGTACGGCACGCCCAGGGGAAACAGGGACGTGACCCCAGCGCCGGTCAGCTCGTTGTAGCGCTGCTGAAAGAGGTTGCCCTCCTCCACGCAGGCAAAGGCCGTGTCAAGCAGCGGGTCACGGGTGATTTCGGCGTGGGCGGGGAGCGGGGTCAGCAGCATCAGCAGCAGCGGGAGGAGCAGGGCACGGCGCCTCCTCACGTGGGTTCACCGACCTTGCGGAACCAGCAGTAGGAGGTGCAGGCATCCAAATCCCATACGGTCAGCCAGAAGTTGCCGTCGTCCATGGGGAAGTAGCCGAAGTCGGTGATGCCGTCATGTACCTGGCAGGGCGCGTCCGCCACCGGAATGCCCACGATGGACACCGCCACGCCGCCGTCGGTGGTCAGGCAGTCGCCGTACTGCTCGGGGTGGGTGTCGATGAATTCCTGGAAGCGGGGGCCGTACTGCGGGTTGGGGCCGCAGTGGATGACCAGCGGGTAGTCGATGTACGGCGCCAGATCCTCGCCCAGCTCCTCCGCGGTGAAGCCGAATTCCCGCAGGGTGCCGATGTACATCATGATATGCCGGGCGCGGGGCTTGCTCACCAGCAGGTCGCCCACCTGCAGGGTCTGGTACAGCTCGTCATAGGGCGGCATGCCGGTGTGATGGTTGTAGATATGGCTGCCGTCGCCGCCCAGGGAGGTGGGGTAGTACTTCTTGTGCAGGATCATGTTGGACAGGGTGTCGATGGCCCCCAGATCGTTCTGGGCATACACATAGCGGCAGAAGCCGGAGCAGTCGAAGCCAAAGACATAGTACTTCTTCGCCCGGTAGAAGCGGGTGGTCTCGTAGCAGTCGCGCTTGGCATAGTCGGGATAGCAGCTCATGAGCTTTTCGGTGTCCTGCCCGCCGAAGAAGTAGGGCACGCCGAGGGGGAACAGGGATGTCACCTCCGCACCGGTCAGCTCGTTGTAGCGCCGCTGGAAGATGTTGTTCTCCTCCACGCAGGCGAAGGCGGTATCCAGAATGGGATTGCGCTCCACCTGCGCCAGGGCGGCGGGCGCGAAGGACGACAGGAGCATCGCAACGGTCAGGACAAGAAGCAGGCATTTTCTCATGGTGCCACCAACCTTTCTTCATTTGCGGGCCGCTGCCGTGCGCGGGCATGCGGCGGATGGTGGTATTATAGCATATCTGTCAACAGAAAAGGAAGCCCTCCCCGTGACAAATGAGCAAGAATCTGGTATGATAGAGAAGGCCCGGGCCGGGGGACGGCTTCGGAACAAAAAAGCGTGGCGGGCGAATGGATGGGTGTCCGCCGTGCGTCTATAGAGGTGCGGGAGGGCCCGCATCATACGAAAGACGGGGGAAGAAAACATGAGACGCGTTGGAATCCGGTGCCTGTGTCTGCTTCTGCTGCTGGCGGTGCTGCTGCCCTCGGGCGCGGTGGGCGAGGAGACGATGGAGGCGGTGTATCAGTGCAAGATCACCCGCAACACCCAGCTGCGGGAGAAGCCCGACATGGACAGCGCCTACCGGGGGCTGGTGAAGGAGAAGGAGAGCCTGCTGGTGTACGAGTGGGGCGAGCAGTTCTGTCTATGCGGCTACGGGGATGCCACGGGCTATCTGCCCACGGACAGGCTCTACGAGTTCCGCAGCCTGAAGGGCGATCCGCTGCCCAACTTTGCGCCCATGGGCGGGCTCGCGGTGGTGACGGCGGAGACCAGCGCCCGGACGGAGAAGTACTCCGGCAATACCTTCCAGCCCGGTGACCGGGTGGCGTTGTTCGATGAGACGGGGCGCTTGCCCATGCGGCGGTACGAAACGCATCTGGACACCGCAGCGTTCACCTATGTGCCCTTCCCGGACGCGGCATCGGCCCAGCCGGGCGACGTGCTGTACGCCTATACCACCTACTACAATGACAAGATCGGCGGCGACCTGGCGAAGAACCGGCAGTACAATATCGAGCTGGCCTGCGAGCGCACCACCGGCACGGTACTGCAGCCCGGGGAGGAGTTCTCCTTCAACGCCTGCTGCGCGCCCTACAACCGGGACAACGGCTATGTGAAGGCGCCCAACATCTCCGTGGAGGGTACCGGCGTGGCGGGCGGTGTCTGTCAGGTGTCCACCACCATCTTCAATGCGGTACTGGGGCTGCCCCTGCAGATCAACGAGTGGGAGGTGCACCGTGCCAGCGGCGTTCTGTACGTGCCAGTGAACTTCGATGCCTGCGTTGCCTCCTGGGTGGACTTCCGCTTCGTCAACACGCTGGACTATCCGCTGCTGATGGAGGTGCTGCCCCAGCGCGGAGCCCTGACGGTCATCTTCTCCCGGGCGGAGTGATCAGTCGTCCAGCAGCAGCCCGATCTCCGGCAGCGCATCCTCCATATCCTGGAGGAGCGCTGCTTTTGTCAGGGCGGGCTGATGCCCGGGCACGGCCATATCGAAGTCCAGCGACTTCAGCGCCTCCTGCAGGGCCCGGTAGCGCCGGGTGTGGACGCAGGGCGGCGTGTGGTGCAGATCCTCGTAGCAGATGTCGCCGGTGAAGATCACCCGCTCCTCCGGCACGAGTACCACCACGCAGTCCGCCGCGTGGCTGTTGGGCAGCCGGAGCAGCTCCGCGTGGACGCCGCCCAGATCCAGCGTGAGATGGTCGTCAAACACCACGTCCGCCGTGCGCACCCGGATGACCGTGGGGTCGGGATACTCCACCAGCATGGCGTCGTGGCAGAAGCGGATGTCCTCGCCGGTCTCCAGACGGTGCGCCATGGCCTCGGGCGTCCAGCGCCAGCGGCTCATGCGCTCCAGCTGCGCCTGGGTTTCCCGGCAGGCCACCGCAGGACAGCGCAGGGCGGACATGCCATAGGTGTGATCCCAGTGGCTGTGGGTCAGGGCCAGCAGCCCCGCCTCCGGCAGCCCCTGCGAGCGCATCAGGCGCTCCATCAGGGCGCTGTGATCGGGGCTGTTGCCCGCATCGACGCGGAGCGTCAGCCGGTCACCGCGCACCACGCCCAGGCAGGGGCGGTCGGCGGTGGGATCGTTGGGCAGAAAGAAGCAGCGGGAGGATACGGGGATAAGCGTTGCGTCCGGCATGGCGGGCACCTCCTTCGTTCGACAGGGGAAGGATAGCACGGAGGGCGCCGCCTGTCAAGCGCCCGGCGGGGGAGGGGAAAGCGGGGAAAAAATCTCCCGGCCCCCGTTGAAAAAAAGACCCGCTGCGCGTATAATAGAAGGTGGAAACAGGAGGTGCGTTATGTTCACCGGATTTCCGGAGGAAACCGTACAGTTTTTCCTTGAACTGCGCTTTCACAACAACGCAGGCTTTTTCCACGACCAGCACGACCGCTATGTGGAAACGGTGCAGGCCCCCTTCTATGCCCTGATTAACGAGCTGGCGCCCACCATGCGGGACATTGATCCCCTCATGGAGGTGCGTCCCCACAAGTGCCTGAGCCGCATCCATCGGGACACGCGCTTCAGCCGGGACAAGTCCCCCTACCGGGATCATCTCTGGCTGTGCTTCCGCAGGGCGGCGGAGCCCCGGGAGGGCTCGGTCAACTACTGGTTCGAGTTCGGGCCGGATCAGCTGGGCTGGGGCGTGGGCCTCTGGGGCGAGAACAGGCCGCTGAGCGAGCGCCTGCGCCGGGAGATCGTCGCGGATCCCGGGCGCGTGGCGGACATCATCCACAGCTGCGACCTGCCCGGACACGATATGGCCCTGGGCGGCAGCTTCCACAAGCGGATGCCCGTGCCCCCGGAGGTGCCGGAGCTGCTGAAGGGCTGGTACCTCATGCGGGAGGGCTACATCCCCCGGCTGCATCCCGTGCATCAGTGGGCGTACACGGAACGGGTGATTCAGGAGGTGCGCCGGGATTTCGAGGCGGTGGCCCCCATCTATCGCCTGCTGCGCGGCATCCAGGACGAGCTGATTGAAGAGGAGCGGAGCGCGGCGCGGGAGGAGCGTCCGAACCGGGGTGACGAATGGTAGCGCCTGCGGCAGACGGACGGTAAACGGACAGAAGGACAGAACGAATACGGTGTGGCTTTGATTGAACAGAAGGAGGAATCACAGCATGGACTGGATGAAACTCAAGAGCGGCAGCGATGTGCGCGGCACGGCGGTGGGCGAAAACGCGGTGCTGACCCCGGCGGTGTGCAAGGCGCTGGGCATGGCCTTCGCCCGGTATGTGGCGGAGAAGAAGCACAAGCCGGTGAGTCAGGTGACCATCGCCATCGGACGGGACAGCCGCATCTCCGGCCCCGAGCTGCTGCGCGCGGCGGCGGAGGGCGTGTCCCGGGCGGGCGCGGCGGTGCTGGACTTCGGCATGTGCACCACCCCCGCCATGTACATGAGCATCATCACCCCCGGCTTCCAGCCCGA
>JAEDKS010000077.1 GCA_016295665.1 Clostridia bacterium | reverse complement strand
ACGGCGTGCTGGTGCTGACGCAGGTGGCCCCGGCTGACAAGACGGCGGAGCCCACTACCGAGCCGACGGCGGCACCGACAGCGGAGCCCACCGCCGAGCCAACGGCAGAACCGACAGCGGAGCCCACCGCCGAGCCGACAGCAGAACCGACAGCGGAGCCCACCGCCGAGCTGACAGCGGAACCGACGGCAGAGCCCACCCCCGAGCCCTGGGACGAAACCCAATGTGACCACCTGACGCTGGATTGTGAGCAGGCGCCCGATTGCGCCGTGCCGGGCTGTGAGCATATCGGCCTGGATGTCCACGGGCTGGAGGTGCCCCTGTGCGCGGCGGGCGAGTGGCTGCTGAATCAGGTGGAGGGACTGGGCATCATGACCTATTCCGTGCGCTCCATCCCCATCGACCTGAGCGTGGCGGACGCGGTCATCTGGCGCAGCGGCAGCTACACCCTTCTGGGCGGCGCCGACCGGGCGGGCAGCGTCACGGTGAAGGACGGCCGGATGGTGATCCTGCACTTCCAGGGCGCGAAGGCGGACAACCTGACCCTGGGCAGCGGCGTGTACGCCGCCATCAGCACGGCGGAGCGGAATGAGATTGGCACCCTGACGGCGGGCGCGGACACGACCGTAACGCTGACCGGCGCGGGCCATCTGACCCTGGGCGCCGTGTCCGGCGCGGCGGTCACCGTGGAGAGCGGCAGCGTGGACGGCAGCTTTGAGGAGCTGAACGGCCTGACCCGCTTCCCCTTCGAGGCACAGGGCTGCGAGCGCGTCACCGTCGGCGGCATCGCCTATGACGCATCGCTCGATGCCTCGGACGTGTTCCATCTGTGGCTCCCCGCCCCCGCCGAGGGCATGACATGGACGGCGGCGCCGCAGGACGGCACGCTGCAGGTGGCGCAGACCGCGACCCTGCCCCCGGAGGAGCCGGTGGCGGTGGAGGACGGCCAGCAGCTGACCGCCCGGGCGGGCTACACCTACCTGATGAAGGGCGATATGACCCGCACGTTCCTGTCCATTGACGCGGAGAACGTGACGGTGATTCTGGAGAACGTGACCGGTGCGGCGGGGACGCTGCAGGCTTCGGTGCCCTACACGCTGATCGTGCGGGGCGAAAGCACCCTGACCGGGGCGACGAACGCCCGCGTGATTGCGGAGCAGCCGCTGCGTGTGACCGGCGATGTGACCGGCGCGGTGTTCGTGAGCGGCACCGTGACCCTGGACGCGGTGCCTGCGGGCTATGAGAAGCAGACGGCGGAAGGTGTGGCGGAGGCTGCCGCGCTGACGCTGGATGGCATCGCCGCGCCCCTGCTGCGCACGCCGGACGGCGCGCTGCTGCTCCCGGCGCTTTCGGACGGGCAGCTGTACCGGATACAGGCGGCGGAGGGCGTGCTGGAGGTTACCACCCTGCACCACGCCTACGAGGTGACAGGGAATCCGGCGCTGGAGCTGGGCGGGGAGCAGGGCTTCCTGCTGACCGGCGAGGGCGCGGGCAGCGTCACGGTGACCGGCGCGGACGCGGAGGGCACGCTGGACGGCCTGAAGTTGCAGGGCACCATCGCCCTGACGGACGCGGCGCTGAAGGCCGCGCTGACGGGTGATAACCTGCTGGAGGCGCCTGAGGGTGGGAACGCCCTGACGCTGACGGAGGGGAGCGCGGCGGCGCTGGAGGTCGTCTCCGGACGCACGACGCTCTGCCAGAGCGACCTGAGCGGGATCACGCTGAAGGGGAATGTGCGGGTGCTGCCCGAACCGGAGGATGGCGATTTCCTGTGCCTGACACTGACGGATGCCGAGGGCAGGCCTGCGGCGGACACGGCGGTGGAGCTGCGGCTGGGCGACGCGCTGTATCAGTTCACCACCTTTGAGGACGGCACGCTGCACCTGTGGGGCCTTGGTGACCTGACGGGCACCGACGTGGCGGCGACGGACGGTGAGCAGGTCTACACCGCTGTCATCACCGGCGGCAGGGCGGACGTGACCACCGGCTTGACGATAGAAAACGTGCAGTGCGTGGACGAGGCGGACGGCACCGTGCGGATCACCTTCACCTGCGAGGGCGCGGCGAGCAGCGGAATCCAGCTTCGCCTGGACGGCTCGGACACCCCCGATGCCTGGGACGAAAGCGCGCTGCGGATTCCCGCGGTGAATGGCGAGGTGCGCCTGACGGAGCTGACGCCCGGGCAGACCTTCACCTTCCGGGTGTACGCCTCCTCCATGGCGGACGCGGCGCTGACGGCGGAAACCGACGATGGCTTCCAGTTCTCCGGGCAGGTGACGCATCTCCATCGCGTCCCCTACCCCACGGATCAGTGCGAGACCGCGACGGTGCCCTACACGGGCAAGTCCTATGTCAATCCCCTGTCGATTCCTGCGGATGCCACCGTGACCTACACGGGGCGGCATCTGAACTGGGAGGATAAGCCGGTGCAGGTGGGCGAGTACACCATGCGGGTCACGATTCCGGAGACCAGCCCTCTCTACCTGCCCGGCACCTACGAGATTCCCTTCGCCATCGAGCGCATCCGGCTCCACATCATCCCGGAGCCGAACCAGGAGAAGTACCCGGGCGAGCCTGACCCCGAGGTGTTCCCCTACACCGTGGACGAGGCGAAGCTGCTGCCCGGTGACGCGGTGACCGGTCTGCTGACCCGCGCCGAGGGCGAGGAGGTGGGCAACTACCGCTTCCTGACCGACGGCCTGACGGCGGCGGACTACTACGAGCTGGTCATTCGTGACGACGATCCGGTGTTCACCATCCTGCCCTCCAACACCAACTGGGGCTACTACGAGATCTTCCGCCCCGTGGTGCAGGAGATCGTCCGGGCCAACGGGCGCAAGGTGTCCGTGAAGCTGAACACCTCCGATACCCTGACCATCAGCGGCATGGAGTACGGGCAGCCCGTGCGCAGCACCGAGGACAACACCACCCGCTACTTCAGCCCCTCCCTGGTGTGGAACCAGGAGGAGGATCAGGTGCTGCTGCGCATCCGCACCGAGCCGGAGCTGAACCGGGACAAGGGCTACGCCACCAACCCCGACGGCAGCCTGAAGTGGACGGGCCGGAGCATGCGCTTCAACTACGCCAATCTGGGCATGATGAACCGCCGGGGCGTGGACGCCCTGAGCCTGAACTGCAAGGACGCGGCGCTGATGGTGACCATGGAGGACCTGTTCTCCGAGGCGGTGCTGCAGGTCATCACCGACCACAAGTACAGCCAGACCGGCGCCACCATCTGTCTGGAGATCGAGCCCGTGACGGAGGTGCCGGAGGTCATCAGTACCCTGCGCCCGGTGACGGACGGCTGGACGGTGCGGGTGAGCCTGCTGCTGGGCCGGGAGGCCGTGGACATCACCGCCCTGCTGCCGAGCCTGACGGTGATGGTGGACATGGAGCCGGTGGCGGAGCTGCTGGAGCGCATCGACCTCTACGACGAGGAAACCTTTGGAGCGTCCTTCACCCTGGCGGCACAGCGCGAGGACGGGACGCTGCTGGAGGTGGAGCCGGTTCTGGTGGAGCCCTACATGCCTGACGAAGCGGAAAAGGCCCCCTTCGCCACGATGATGTACGCCCACCGCTATCAGATGATCCCCATGACGGAGACCATGACGGTCTGGTGCATCCGTGCGCCGGAGACCGGGGAGGAAACGAAATAACGGAAGCGGGGGCTGTCCCGGGAGCGGGACGGCCCCCCTTTTTTGACGAAGGAGAGGTGTCCTGAGATGATTCTGCTCATTGGCGGCACGTCCCACACCGGCAAGACGCTGCTGGCCCGGCGACTGGTGGAGCGAACCGGCTTTTCCTGTCTGTCCCTTGATCTGCTGAAGATGGGGCTGATCCGCAGCGGCTTCACCGCCCTCATGCCGGAGGACGACGAGGCGCTGACGGGGCTGCTCTGGCCCATCGTCCGGGAGATGATCCGCACGGCGCTGGAGAACGGGCAGGATCTGATCGTCGAGGGTGTGTACATCCCGCCCGCCTGGCGGGACGGCTTCCGCCCCGAGGAGCTGGCGCAGATCCGCTGCCGCTTTCTGGTCATGACGGAGGACTACATCCGGCATCACTTCGCGGACATCCGGGGCTGGGCCAGCGTGGTGGAGAAGCGCCTGGACGACAGCGGATGCACCATGGAGGGTGTGCTGGAGGACAACCGGAGCTGCTTGGCGCGGTGCCATCGCTGTGACCTGCTGCTGATCGACGGGGAGTATGCGGTGGACTGGGTGCCTGAAGGGCTCCTAAAAGAGAACGAATGTTCTTGACAAACCGCGCCGGGCATGGTACAATCAGCATGACCCATGCCATGGAGGTGAGTTCCGTGACCCTTCAGGAGCTTCGTGCCCTTCGCATCCACCGCCAGCATCTGACCGCGCCGGCGGAGGCCCTCACCGTTGTCCGCGACCTGTGCGGGCTGCAGTGCCAGTTTCTGTCCTGCGCGCTGCATGCGCTGCGCATCCGCACCGGGCAGCCCTTCTCGCCGGAGGGGCTGGTGAAGAACTGGACGCTCCGGGGCACGGTGCACCTGTTCGCGGAGAGCGATCTGCCCCTGTTTCTGAGCCATGACGGGCGGCAGACCATCGCGGAGGACGGGTTTCACCACTGGCGCACCGGTGCGCTGCTGATTGCGCCGGAGCGCTACCGGCGCTTCTGCGAAACGGTGCTGGCGCAGGTGGCGCAGGGCAACGACACCCGCGCCGGCCTGAAGGAGGCCTGCGCCGCCGAGGGCATGACAGAAAAGGAGGCGGATGCGTTCTTTGACCCCTGGGGCGGCGGGCTTCGCGACCTGTGTCAGCGGGGGCTGCTGAACCACCGCCTGCAGGAGAAGAAGGCCTTCATGCCCTGTCCGCCCTTTACGCCCCTGCCGGAGGACGACGCCCGGCAGGAGCTGCTGCGGCGCTATATGTTCCACGCGGGCCCGGCAACCCTGCGGGACGCGTCCTACTTCTTCGCCTGGCCCCAGACGGAGCTGCGGCAGCGGATGGAGCGCCTCGGGGCCCGGGAGGTGCAGGTGGACGGCGGGCGCTGCTTCTTTCTGGGCGACCTGCCGGGCGACGTGCCGGACGCGCCGGCATGCGTGCTGCTCGCCGGGTTCGATCAGCTGCTGCTGAGCTACCAGAAGCTGGACGGCGTGTTTCTGGACGCGGAGCACCTGCGGGGCATCTTCAGCCTGGCGGGCATCGTTCATCCCGCCATGCTGCTGCGGGGTCAGGTGGCGGGCCGATGGCAGCGCAAGGGCAGCCGGGTGACCTTCCAGCCCTTCCGGGTCCTGAGCCCAAAGGAAAAGCGCTCCGTCACCGAGGCGATGGAGCGCAGCATGGATGATGTGAAGCGGGTGGCGTGGGACTGAGGTCAGCGGGAGTAAACGCCCGTCAGCACCTCGTGGATGTAGGCGTCCCGGTGGGGCAGCTCGGGATCCCGGCGGGCCAGCTCCGCGGCGGCCTCGTTGTCATAGGGAATGGACAGGATGGAGAAGGTCAGCATGTCCTCCGGGCTGTCGCCGCCCTCCATGACCAGCGCGTGCACGCGGTTAACGCCCAGGCTGTTGCCTACGCTGCCGGTGTTGATGGCGTAGCCCTGCGCAAGGGAGCGCACGAAGGGGCGGTGGCTGTCAGCGAAGATGATGCCGCCGAAGGTCTCCTCCCCGCGCGAAAACGCCGCGCCCATGACGCTGCTGTCGGTGGTGGTGGTGAGAAGCTCGGTGACGGGCCGCCCGTGGAACACCCGGAACCGCACGCCGCTGAGGGTCAGCTCCGTCTCCCGGGGCAGGCCGTTCAGCCACTGCAGCCGCTCCTCGCCCAGCTGATTCCAGAAGTACCCGTCCGCAGGGTACTCCCGTCCGCCGATGCCGTAGTCCCAGTTGCCGCCCACAAAGTGGTCGCAGTGAGCTCGCACCCAGTCGCAGGTCTCGGCGTTGCTGGGCCCCTTGCCCACCGCGTCGCCCAGATACCAGAGCTGGTCGGCGCCGATGCGGGGCAGCTGCTTCTCCAGCGCCAGGGTTGCGGGCAGGTTGCCGTGAAGGTCGGCGAGGAACAGGATTTTCATGGCGGTTCGCTCCTTTCGGGGAATGGGGACATTATATCGGATTTCGCGGGAAAAGGCAAGCGTCCCCCTGTGCAGACTGCGTTTCCTGTGTTTTTCGTTTGACATGCGGCGATGGGTGTAGTAAGATTTTCAGGAATGAGAAGTACAGGAGGCGCTGCGCATGGACATCCGTCTGGCGGACGAAAACGATTTACCCCAGCTGCTTGCCATCTACAACGATGAGGTGGAGCATGGCATCTCCACCCTTGACCTGCATCCCCGCACCCTGGAGGAGCGCCGGGTGTGGCTGGAGGAGCACAACGTGGAGAACCATCCGCTCATCGTGGGCGTG
Organism: Clostridia bacterium; assembly: GCA_016295665.1. Lineage (GTDB taxonomy): Bacteria > Bacillota > Clostridia > Christensenellales > Aristaeellaceae > HGM11604. The sequence continues at coordinate 4,468 of JAEDKS010000077.1, read as the reverse complement.
GAGGGGGACGAGATCACCGGCTATGCCAGCCTCTCGGCCTACCGCGCCAAGGAGGCGTACCGCTCCACGGTGGAGCTGAGCGTGTACGTGGCCCGGGCCTGGCGCCGCAGGGGCGTGGCCTCGGCGCTGATGCGGACGATTCTGGACATGGCCCGCTGCGATCCCCGCACCCATCTGGTGGTCAGCGTCATCACCAGCGGCAACGAGGCCAGCGCGCGCCTGCACGACCGGTTCGGCTTCACCTTCTGCGGCACCATCCCGGAGGTGGGCGTGAAGTTTGACCGGTATCAGAGCATCGACAACTACTACCTGAAGGTGTGAAAGGAGATCAGCCATGCGGATAACCCAGGAAAACAAGCGGCTCGTCGTGGAGAGCGGCGGCACCCGGCTCTGGATTGACCCGTGGGGGCCGGACAGCGTGCGCGTGCGCATGACGGCGCAGCAGGAGATGGACGGACAGGACTGGGCGCTGACCGAGCCCGTGCCCGATACGGAGAGCAGCATCACCCTGGAGACCGTGGACACCACCGACCCCTGGTATCAGGGCGAGGAATGGGCGCGGTACCATCAGCAGGGCACCGTGGCGACCCTGACCAACGGCAGGCTGCGGGTGGTGGTGAACCCGGAGGGGTGGCTGAGCTTCTACAACCAGCGGGGCGAGCTGCTCACTGCGGAGTACTGGCGCACCCGCGACCGCATCAACCGCTACTGCGTGCCCCTGCGGGTGACGGCCCGGGAGCTGAAGCCGGTGATTTCCGGTACGGACTACGAGCTGACCGCCCGCTTCGAGGCCTTTGACGACGAGCATCTCTACGGCATGGGCCAGTACCAGCACCGCCACCTGGACAAGAAGGGCGCGACACTGGAGCTGGCGCACCGCAACAGCCAGAGCAGCGTGCCCTTCGTGGTCTCCAGCCGGGGCTACGGCTTCCTGTGGAACAACCCCGCCATCGGCACGGCGACCTTCGGCACGAACGTGACCGAGTGGACGGCCCGCCGCACGAAGAAGCTGGACTACTTCATCACTTGCGGCGACTCCCCCGCCGACATCGAGCGCAACTACTCCCTCATGACGGGCCGGGCGCCCATGATGCCCGAGTACGGCCTGGGCTACTGGCAGTGCAAGCTGCGCTACCGCAACCAGCAGGAGCTGCTGGAGGTGGTGCGGGAGCACAAGCGCCGGGGTCTGCCCATGGACGTGGTGGTGGTGGACTTCTTCCACTGGACCATGCAGGGGGACTTCCGCTTCGAGCCCCGGGACTGGCCCGATCCGGAGGGCATGGTGCGGGAGCTGAAGGACATGGGCGTGGAGCTGGCGGTGTCGGTGTGGCCCACCGTGGATCAGCGCAGCCGCAACTATGGCCCCATGGCGGATCGGGGCTACCTGGTCACCTCCGACCGGGGCAACGCCATCCACATGGACTGGATGGGCAACACCACCTTCTTCGATGCCACCCACCCCGGTGCCCAGCGCTATGTGTGGGAGGCGTGCAAGCAGAACTACTACGACAAGGGCATCCGCATCTTCTGGCTGGACGAGGCGGAGCCGGAGTACGGCCCCTATGACTTTGACAACATCCGCTACTGGGCGGGCCCGGCGCTCATGTGCAGCAACGTGTACCCCGTGGGCTACGCCAAGGGCTTCTACGACGGCCTGAAGGCGCAGGGCGAGGAGACCGTGCTGAGCCTGGTGCGCTGCGCCTGGGCGGGCAGCCAGAAGTATGGCGCCCTGACCTGGTCAGGCGATGTCCATTCCTCCTTCCGCGCCATGCGGGAGCAGCTGCAGGCGGGCCTGAGCATGGGCATGGCGGGCATCCCCTGGTGGTGCTGCGACCTGGGCGGCTTCCTGGGCGGACAGCCGGATGATCCGGCCTTCCGGGAGCTGCTGTGCCGGTGGTTTGCCTGGGGCTGCTTCTGCCCGGTGTTCCGCATGCACGGCGAGCGCAGCCCGTGGTACGAGCGGGAGCAGGAGTTCATCAACAACGTTCGCCAGCTCACCAGCGGACAGCCCAACGAGGTCTGGTCCTTCGGGGAGGAGGTCTACGAGGTGCTCCGCCCCTACCTGTTCATCCGGGAGAAGCTGCGCCCCTACCTGCGGGCGCAGATGCAGGCCGCCCATGAGAGCGGCGCGCCCGTGATGCGTCCCCTGTTCTACGACTTCCCGCAGGACAGGGCTGCCTGGCAGGTGGAGGACAGCTACATGCTCGGCCCTGACCTGCTGGTTTCCCCGGTGATGGAGGCGGGCGTTACGGAGCGCAGCGTCTATCTGCCGCAGGGCACCGCCTGGCGGGACGCCTGGACGGGGCAGGTTTATGAGGGCGGTCAGACGGTGACGGTGCCGGCCCCCATCGGTGTGATTCCGGTGATGGTGCGGGACGGCGTGGAGCTGACCATCTGGTAAAAGGAGGGACTCCCGGTGCTTGTCCGGCACTGGGAGTCCCTGCCGCTTTGTATGAAATTTCCTGCCGTAGAGAACAAAATGGAGACTTTAACTAAAATTTATCCGATAAACACAGTTTGCTGGAAAGAAAAACAGTTGACAGATGCCATCCGGTTTCTTATAATATGAAAGGAATGACCCGACTGGAAATGAAAAGATTCCAGGGGCCATTTCCATCGCGAATTCTTTCGCGAACACCGCGCAATTCGGCACAACGACATTCCCGCAGTACGCATCCCGAGACAAAGGACAGCCCGGCGAGAGGTATCGCCAACCAGTTTCTGAAGAAAAATGTAGGGGGGGGGGTATCAGCGTATTGTCAGGACGCATGCGGGGGCGCGGTGGCAGCTTGTTCGCAGGAAACTCATGCTGAGGGTTCAGTGGGGTGGATACGGATGAGAAATACGGAAGCCGAAAGAGCCGGGGCTTTGCCGGAGGGCGAAACTATACCCGAATGGCGGAAAAGCGGCGTGCCGCCGGACGCGGATGACCCCATGGCGGGGCTTGAGCTACCGGACGACTTGGACTGTCTGGAGGACGATGATCCGGAGCCGCTCCCCTTCTCCGGGACGGACGATGCGCTCCCGTGCGGGGGCGATGACGCGGACGACCCCATGGCGGGGCTCGAGCTGCCGGACGACCTGGACTGCCTGGAGGACGCGGACGCGCCCGATGGGAGCGGCCCGAGGTACGTGAAGGCGAGAACCTTTGAACGGGTGGAGCTGCCCGAGCGCCCCCGGACACACCGTCCCAGGCGGAAGCCTGCCGCAAAGGCACCCGGGCCCACGGAAGCGCCCGAGGCGCCTGAGCAGCCTGCGGAGGAAGCGGCGCCCAGTCGGCCCGCCCCCTTTGCCGAGCCGCGCAGACGTGTGCTCCCTCCCCTGCCGCCCACGGCGGAGGGCCGAGCCTGCGGGTGTATTTTCGTCGTAACGGGCAAGGAGCAGGCGGTGGCGGATCAGCTGCACCGGATGCACCCCGAGGTGCTGGCGGTGGTGGCCCGTCAGGAGAAGCACAGGAGCGACCACGGGGTGAAATCCCGGGTGGAGTCGGTGCTGTTTCCCGGCTATGTCTTCTTCGAGGCGCCTGAGGAGCTGCAGCCCTATGTCAGCTTCCCCCGAGAGAACGTGATTCGCGTGCTCACCCGCGAGGACGGCAGCTGGCAGCTGATGGGCGAGGATGAACACTTCGCCCGGTGGCTGCTTGGCTACGATGGGCTGCTGAGCTTCTCCAGCGCGTACCGGGAGGGCGATCGGATCCGTATTGCCTCCGGCCCCCTGAAGGATCTGGAGGGCTGTATCCGCAGGATTGACCGGCGCGGCAGAAGCGGACAGGTCGATCTGGAATTCAACGGTCGGGCGCTGACCGTGTGGCTGGGCTTCGAGCTGATTGACCCGGCCCCGGAGCCTGACCAGGAGGGATGACCATGAGCCATGGTGGCAGACGGGATCCACGAGCTGGTGCACTGCGCGGCATCCTGCTGCTGGTGGGTGCGGCGATGCTGCTTTTCCTCATCTATCAGGGCGGTCGCTGGCTGGAGAACCGCGATGCCAAGCCGGAGGCCCGGGGGGACTATCAGCAGCGCTACGAGTACGAGGACAACATCGAGGTAAACGGTGCCTTCTACCGGAAGCGGCGGAACGTGACCGCCGTTCTGCTCATGGGCATCGACCGGGACAGCACGGTGCAGGCGAGCGGCTACCGCAACGGCGGTCAGGCCGACTTCCTCCGCTTGGTGGTGCTGGATGGTACGAACAAAACCATCACCCAGCTGCAGATTGACCGCGACACCATGACGCCCATCACCATTCTGGGCGTGCTGGGCAACCAGTCCGGCGTCCGCACCGCGCAGATCTGCCTGTCCCATGGCTTTGGCGATGGCGGCGCGCAGAGCTGCGAGCTGACGGTGAACGCAGTGTCCAACCTGCTGCTCGGGGTGCCCATTGACTTCTATGTAGCCATGAACCTGGATGGCATCTCCGTGCTGAATGACTGGACGGGCGGCGTCACGGTGACGCTGGAAGATGACTT
>JAEDKS010000271.1 GCA_016295665.1 Clostridia bacterium | reverse complement strand
CACGATTGCTCTTGCATTTTTCCATCGGATGCGGTATGATGCTATAAGACAATACCGGACAATTCCGAAGGAGTGTTGATTCATGGTGGAACCGATTCTGCTCATCATGGCTGCCGGCATGGGCAGCCGTTACGGCGGACTGAAACAGATGGATCCCGTGGGGCCGGACGGAGAGGTCATTCTGCACTACTCCATCTTCGACGCGAAGCGCGCCGGCTTCAAGCGGGTCATCTTCCTCATCAAGCATGAGATCGAGGAGGACTTCAGGCAAATCGTCGGTGACCGGGTGGCGCGGCACATGGAGGTGCGCTACGCCTTCCAGCAGCTGGACAGGCTGCCCGCCCCCTTCACCGTGCCGGAGGGCCGCGTGAAGCCCTGGGGCACCGGTCACGCGGTGCTGTGCTGCAAGGAGCTGATCGACGCGCCCTTCGCGGTCATCAACGCGGACGACTACTATGGCGTGGACGCCTTCCGCACGGCGTACCAGGTGCTCTCGGGCGCCCGGGACGATGACAGGCTGCGCTTCATGATGGTGGGCTATCAGCTGCGGAACACCACCACCGAGAACGGTCATGTGGCCCGCGGCGTCTGCACCCTCGATGAGGCCGGACACCTGCTCTCCATTCAGGAGCGCACCCACATCATCGCCACCTGCGACGGCACCCTGTACACCGAGGACGGCGAAACCTATCACCGCCTGCCGGAGGATACGCTGGTCAGCATGAACCTGTGGGGCTTCACCCCCGGCATTCTGGACGCGCTGGAAACGGGCTTCGCCGCCTTCCTCAGGGACGACATGCCCCGGAACCCGCTCAAGGCCGAGTACTTCCTGCCCACCGCCGTCAGCGGTCTGCTGGAGGCGGGCCGGGCGGTGGTGCAGGTGCTGCCCAGCCACGACAAGTGGTACGGCGTGACCTATCAGGCGGACAAGCCGGTGGTGGTCAGCGCTCTGCGCGGCATGGCGGACAACGGCACCTATCCCCGTCCCCTGTGGGACTGACATCCCCATGGCCCATTGGGCCGGAAGCGCTGCGGCTCATGCAGCGCCTCCGGCCTTTTCATCTGTCCGTGGGGCTGGTTTCGTCAGGTTCGCCACCAGACGCGCATCTCGCCCTCGCCCCGGTTGGCCCAGCAGTAATAGGGAATCAGCCGCAGGGTGAAGGGCGTTTCGCATGCCGGTGTCCACTCCTGATAGAGACCGGCGCTGCGCTCCGCCACCCGCCAGGCGGGCACCTCCAGCGCCAGCGTCTCGTGACCAAAGACGTCGCTGCGGTTCTCGACCACGCCCTTGACCCGGATTTCCTCCGGGTGGAGCCGGATCAAGTGCAGCCCGTCCCCGTTGTCCTGCTCCTCGCCGCAGAAGACGATGGGCCCCCGGGTGACGGCAAGCTGTCCAGCCGTCTCCCGGACGCGGGGGTCGGCAGTCATCAGCCGAACCCGCATGGGGAAGTGCAGCGCGATCTCCTCGCCGCCGTGCCACGCGCCGGTCAGATAGGCATAGCCATCCCGGACGACCACCCGCTTGCCCTCGCAGCGCACGGAGGGCATATCGCACCAGCCGGGCAGCCGGAAGGCCAGGGTGCCCGTGGCGCCCGCCGTCTCCACCCGCGCCGCCGCGTCGCCCTGCCAGGGCATGCGGGACGTCATGTGCAGGGTGAGGGGCTGCCCGTTCAGCGTCGCCTTCACGGAGCCGGACACATAGAGATGGGTGTAAAGCGTATCCTCCGTGGCGGTGCAGACATAGGCGCCCAGGCTGGACACCAGCCGCGCCAGGTTGGGCGGGCAGCAGGCACAGCCGAACCACTTCTGCCGCACGGTCTTGACATGCTCCAGCCGCCTGTCCTGATGGGCCGCCTCCGGCACCACCTCCAGCGGGTTCACATAGAAGAAGCTCCTGCCATCCAGGGCCATGCCCGCGAGCACCGTGTTGTACAGGGCCAGCTCCATGATGTCGCCATAGCAGCGGTCGGCCCGGAGCTGCAGCATCCGCCGGGCAAAGAACACCAGACCGATGGCGGCGCAGGTTTCGGAGTAGGCGGTGTCACTGGGCAGGTCGTAGGGGTAGGAGAATGCCTCGCCCAGTCGGGTGGAGCCCACCCCGCCGGTGATGTACATCTTCTGGT
>JAEDKS010000076.1 GCA_016295665.1 Clostridia bacterium | reverse complement strand
CGAAGATGAAGTCGCTCTCCGGGTAGGGCAGGTAGGCGTACTTCTGCCGCCCCTTTCCCAGCCCCATGCCGAAGATGCCCCCGGAGCCGAAGGCGATCAGCGACTGACTGAGCTGATAGCCCTCGTCGCTCATTTTGGCGAAGGGGTTGGTGAAGGACAGCAGCCGCTCCCGGCGGTAGGGCTCGCTCCAGGCGTAGAACGCGCCCAGCCCCAGCCCGCCCACCAGCATCAGCAGGATGTGGCGCACCTTCGCCCCCGCCATGACGATCATCAGGAAGCTGACGATGAGGATGGAGCCGGCGGTGGACAGGTTGGGCTGCTCCAGAATGAGCAGGAAGGTGATGCCCGGCACCAGCAGCATGGGTGCGATGCCGGTGAACAGCCGGTGCACGTCCCGCCGCCCGCTGGAGAGGGTCGCCGCCATGTACAGCACCACCGCCATCTTCGCCAGCTCGCTGGGCTGGAAGGACATGCCGCCCACGCTGAGCCACCGGCGGGAGCCGTTGATGTACACGCCGATGCCCGGGATGATGACCAGCACCAGCAGCACCAGACTGAGGGCCAGCGCCGCCATGACCACCCGGTCGTTGCGCCAGAACCGGTACGGAATGCGGCTGGTGACGATCATGGCGAAGGTGCCCAGCCCCACGCCCACCAGCTGCCGCTCCACCTCCCGCAGAGGGCTGCCGGAGTCCTGCGCGGTGTACCAGGTGGCGGAGAACAGAATCAGCAATCCCGCGAGCAGCAGCAGGATGAGGAGCATCACCAGCGTGCCGTCCACGGGATTGAGCTTCTTTCGTGCGTGAGTTCTCTGGAGCATACAGCCCGCCTCCACGCACTATTTCATTCCGGTCACGACGCCCGGACGCCCTTGGGGGGCATCCTCCTGTGTGCTGTCAGACGAGTGCGCGCACGATCTCCTTGAAGATGCGTCCCCGCTGCTCGTAGTCCTGGAACATGTCGAAGGAGGCGCAGGCCGGGCTCAGCAGCACGTTCCAGCCCGGGGATGCCAGGCGCCGGCAGGTCTCCACGGCCTCCTGAAGCGTCCCGGCCCGGTGGATGGCGTTGTAGCCATTCTCCCGCAGGGTGCGCTCGATCTGGTCGGCGGTCACGCCGATGAGCACCGCCTCCCGGATCTGCCCGGAGGCCAGAATCTCCCGCACCAGCGGCGTGAAGTCGCAGTGCTTGTCGCTGCCGCCCAGGATGATGGCGGTGGGCCGGGTCATGGTCTGCACCGCCCGGATGGTGGAGTCCACGTTGGTGCCCTTGCTGTCGTTGTAGTAGATCACGCCGTCCAGCTCCCGGGTGAACTCGATGCGGTGCTCCACGCCCCGGAAGGTGCGCAGCGTTTCGGCAATCGCTCCCACGGGCACCTCCAGCGCCGTGGCGATGCACACCGCCGCCAGCGCATTCTCCAGATTGTGGGGGCCGGGGATGTAGATGTCCGCAGCGGGCAGCACCGCCGTCTCCTGCCCCGCCCACTTCAGCATCACGATGCCGTCCCGGACGAAGGCGCCCTCCCCGACCTCATGGGTGCGGGAGAAGCGCATGACCCGGCTCCGCACCTGCCCCGTCAGGGGCTTCAGCGCCGGGTCGTCGTCGTTGAACACCGCCACATCCGCCGCCGTCTGGTTGGCGAACACGCGCATCTTCATCTGGGTGTAGACCTCCATGGTGCCGTGGCGGTTCAGGTGATCCTCGGTGATGTTCAAAAGCGCCGCCACCCGGGGATGGAAGGTGTCCGCCGTCTCCATCTGGAAGGAGGAGATCTCGCAGACCATCACGTCCTCCGGTCGGCTCTCCAGCCCTGCGGCGGCGTAGCTGTCGCCGATGTTGCCCACCGCGAAGGCCCGCCGCCCGCCGCAGCGCACCATCTCCGCCACGAGGGTGGTGGTGGTCGTCTTGCCGTTGGTGCCCGTGATGGCTGCCAGCTCCCCGGGGGCCAGCTGACTCGCCAGCTCCACCTCGCCGATGACGTAGATGCCCATTTCCTTTGCCCGCTTCACGAAGGGCGCCGTATCGGGGATGCCGGGGCTGAGCACCAGCACATCCACGCCCTCCAGCAGCGCCATGGCGGGCTGACCCAGCGCCCAGGTCACCTCCAGCGCGTCCAGGGGCGACAGGTCGCCCTTCAGCTCCTCCCGCCGCTTGCTGTCGTTGACAATGACCCGGGCGCCGCATTGGCACAGCAGCTGCGCCGCGCCCACGCCGCTGCGGGCCATGCCCACCACCAGCGCCGTCTTTCCCTGATAGTTCATGGAACGCTTCCCCTCCCTCAGATCGCCAGTCCGCTCATGGACAGCACCGCAATCAGGCTCAGCACGCCGGTCACGATGGCGTACATGGTCACGATCTGCGTTTCGGTCATGCCGCACTTCTCAAAGTGGTGATGCAGCGGGGACATCTTGAAGATGCGCCGCCCCTGCCCGTACTTCCTCTTTGTGTACTTGAAGTAGCCAACCTGCAGCATCACGCTCAGGGAGGACACGACCATGGTGAAGGCCACCAGCAGCAGCATGAGCGGCTGCCGCAGCAGCATCGCCATGCCCACGGTGGCGCCGCCGATGAACATGGAGCCCGTGTCGCCCATGAATACCTTGGCGGGATAGGCGTTGAAGCGCAGATAGCCCATGGTGCCGCCCACCAGCGCCATGGCGAAGATCGCCACGGACAGGTACTGGCTGCCCTGCTCCGCCGACAGCGCCGTCGCCGCCACCGCGGAGAACAGCGCCATCATGCTCCAGCCCACGGAGCCCACGCAGGTCACCGAGCCCAGCAGGCCATCCAGCCCGTCCTGCAGATTGGCGCTGTTGACCATGAACAGCACCACCAGCGTCATCAGCGGGATGTACGCAAGGCCCAGATCCCAGGTGGTGTTCAGAAAGGGCACATGGATCGCGGAGCCCACATAGGGGTTGAAGTAGCAGTAGCAGCTGAAGGCCACCGCCACGAACACCTGCCCGGCGATCTTCTGCCAGGGGGTCAGGCCCAGGTTGCGCTTTTTGGCGACCTTGGTGAAGTCATCCAGAAAGCCCACCAGCATGCTCAGCAGGCTCACCGCCAGCAGCGCCAGCATGAAGTCCCAGCCCCCCAGCCACCTGGCGGGGTGCAGCACCAGCGCGCACACCACCGAGGCGATGATGAACATGAGGCCGCCCATGATGGGCGTGCCCTGCTTCTGCTGATGGGCGGGCCCCAGCTCGTAGATGGTCTGCCCGAAGTGCAGCTTCCGGAGCCATTTGATCAGCCCCGGCCCAATGGCCAGCACCAGCGCCAGGGACAAGAGCAGCGCGATGATCATCCTTTGCATAGGTCAATCCTCCTACCCCGAATTTCGTCCTTCCGTTTCCGTGGCCCATCATCCGCAAGAAAGGCTGCGCGAATCGCGTCAGCCTTCCGTGGTGTGGGTCGTGGCGTTCATTTCCTCCAGCAGCTCCTGTACGACCACCTTTTCATCAAAGGGGCGCTTGACCCCCATGATCTCCTGATAGGTCTCGTGGCCCTTGCCCGCCAGCACGATGATGTCGCCGTCCCGGCCCATGCTCAGGGCGTAGCGGATGGCCTCCCGGCGGTTTTCGATGACGATGTAGGGCTTGCCCGTGGGCTTGATGCCCTCCTCGATCATCGAGAGAATCTTCATGGGATCCTCGCTGCGGGGGTTGTCGCTGGTCAGGATGCAGAAGTCCGCCAGCTCGCCGCCGATCTCGCCCATGATGGGGCGCTTGCCCTGATCCCGGTCACCGCCGCAGCCGAACAGTGCGATGACCCGGCCCCGGGCGAACTCCCGCACCGTCAGCAGAATGTTCTTCAGCGCCTCGGGCACATGGCTGTAGTCCAGAATGACCTTGTAGGGGGTGCCGGTGGGCAGCATCTCGATGCGCCCGGGCACGCCCTCCACGCCCTCCAGCCCCAGCTCGATGTCCCTCTCCGGGATGCCCAGGATCATGGCGCAGCTGGCAGCCGCCAGGGCGTTGTACACGTTGAACATGCCCGTCAGCTTCAGGTTGATGGCGATGGTGTTCAGCCCCTGCAGCCGGGTGACGAAGGTCACGCCGTTCTCGGTGATCTCGATGTCCCGGGCGAACAGGTCAGCCTGCTGGGCGATGCCGTAGGTGATGTGGGGAATGGTCAGCCCCTCCATCACGCGGGCGGAGGTCTCCTCGTCGGCGTTGATCGCCGCGTTGCGCACCATGCCCCGGGTGAAGAAGGCGCGCTTGGCCTCCAGGTAGTTGTCCATGGTGTGGAAGTAGTCCAGGTGATCCTGGCTCAGGTTGGTGTAGCAGCCCACCTCGAAGGTCATGCCGTCCAGCCGCAGCTGGTCGATGGCGTGGGCGGACACCTCCATGATGACGATCTGCACGCCCTCGTCCGCCATCATCCGCAGGCATTTCTGCAGCTCGATGGGGTCGGGGGTGGTCAGGCTGGAGGCGATGCGCCTGTCGCCGATCAGGTTGCCGGTGGTGCCCACCAGGCCACACCTGTAGCCCGCGTGCTCGCACACGGCCTTGAGCAGGTAGGTGGTGGTGGTCTTGCCCTTGGTGCCGGTGACGCCCACCAGCTTCATGCCGTCTGCGGGATACCCGTAGAACGCCGCCGCGATCCGGGCCACCGCGCCACGGCCCGTGGAGACCCGCACCTGCGGCACGGGCAGCTCCAGATACCGCTCCACCACCAGCGCCACGCAGCCGTTCGCCACCGCCTCCGGTGCGAAGTCATGGGCGTCGAACCGGGTGCCGGGGATGCAGAAGAACAGTCCCCGATCCACCTTTTCCCGGCTCCGGTCGGTGATAGTGGCAATCTCGGTGTCGAGGTCGCCGCGGGTGTCCAGCAGATAAGGCATATTCTGAATCAGTTCGCGCAGCTTCATAGGTTTCCTTCCTTCTTTCCTCCGGGCTACTCCGATGAAAGCGTAACCTGAATGCAGGTATTCTCCGGCACATACTCCCCCGCCGCGGGCTTTTGGGCCGTGCAGAGGCCAGTGCCGCTCATTTCGATCAAAAGGTTCCGCTGGCGTGTCAGCCGGGCGCAGTCCACATCGGACAGTCCGGTCAGGTCGGGCACGCAGACCAGCGTTTCGGGCGTGATATTGCCCTGGGAGGCGGTATAGGCCATCACCTCCCCGCCGGAGACCAGCGACGAGCCCGCCGGCGGTAACTGATATAATACCACGTCCGCCACCCCATCGTCAACCATGGACAGCGACTTTTCCGTCAGCAGCCGTTTGGCCTGCGCCAGCGTCAGGCCGGTGATGTCCGGCACGGTGACGTCGGGTGTCCCCTGGGTGTCGGGACGGATGCTCAAGTAGGGCAGCACCTCCTGCAGCACCTGCCGGGCAAAGGGCGCAGCGGTGGCGGAGCCGTAGTCGTTGTACACCTGCGCCTCCTTGACGATGACCAGGATGGACACCTGCGGGTTGTCCGCCGGCGCGAAGCCGTAGAAGGAGCCGATGTGCACGTTGCGCACCACCGCCCCGTTCACGTACACCTGCGCCGTGCCGGTCTTGCCGCCGATGCGGTAGCCGTCGATGCGGGCGTTTTTGCCGCCGCCCAGGTTGACCACGTCCTCCAGCAGCCCCCGCATGGTGGCGCTGGTCTCCGGGGAGATGGGCGTGGAGACCACGGTGGGATGGAAGCGCTGCAGCACCTCGCCGCTCTCGTCCCGGATTTCCCCCACCACATAGGGCTTCATCAGCTTGCCGCCGTTGATGGCGGCGTTGGCGGCCATCATCAGCTGCATGGGCGTAACGGCGACGCTCTGTCCGAAGCCGATGCGCGCCAGATCCACCCGCTTCACATAGCGGCTGGCGATGAGGATGCCGCCGCTCTCGCCCGGCAGGTCGATGCCGGTTCTGCTGCCCAGCCCGAAGGCGGTCAGGTAGCGGTAGAAGGTGTCGGTGCCCATGCGCAGGGCCAGCTCCACGAACACCGGGTTGCAGCTGTTCTGCAGCCCCTGCGCCATGGTCTCCGCGCCGTGGGGATTGCCCCAGCAGCGGATGGTGTCCCCGTCCACGGTGATCTTCGCAGAGCAGTAGAAGCTGTCCTCCGGCGTGGTGACGCCGCTGTCCAGGGCGGAGGCGGCGGTGATGATCTTGAAGGTGGAGCCCGGCTCGTACACGTCCGAAATGGCGGTGATGCGCATCAGCTCGTTGAGCGTCGCCACGTCATCCCGGGGCGGGTCGTTGGGGTCGTACTCCGGCAGCATCGCCATCGCCAGCATCTCCCCGGTGCGCACATCGCTCACCAGGCAGATCACGGACGAGGCCTCGTTCACCGCCAGGCACTCCCGCATGGCCTTCTCGCAGATCTCCTGAATGGTGGCGTCGATGGTCAGCACCGCCGTGGAGCCCTTCACCGAAGGGATGTACCACCCCTCCGTGCCCGCCAGCACCCGGTTCTTCGCGTCCACCTGCCGGAGGTAGCTGCCCTCGGTGCCCGAGAGCACGGATTCGTACTGCTGCTCCAGCCCGCTCTGGCCCAGGCTGTCCACGTTGGTCAGCCCCAGCACCTGACTGAGCAGCTCCCCCCGGGGATACCAGCGGCGCACGTCCTCGTCAAAGGCGATGGCCTTCAGCCCCAGGCTGCTGTCTGACGCTGCGCGGAGCTGACGGATGCGATCCACCACGTCCCGCGCCACCTGCCGCTTGAGGATCACGGAGCCCTTGGTCTTGTCCTCCAGCTTCTTCAGCGCGATCTCTCGGTTCAGGGGCATCACGGTGTCCAGCGCGTCCAGGAAAGCGTTTTCATCCGTCACCAGCCGGGGATCGGCGGTCACGATGTAGGCGCTGGCGCTGACCGCCAGCAGGTTGCCGTTTCTGTCCACCACGTCGCCCCGGCGGGCGGTGACCGTGCCCTGCTTGGTCCACTGGCTCACGCCCCGGGCGGTCAGCTCCTCCGACTGTAGGATGGTCAGCTGGGCCACCCGCAATACCACCAGACCGAACAGTCCGGCGAGCACCACGGTCAGCTTCAGCATTCTTTTGCGCACCTTCAGCTCGGGATGCACCATTCCCGTCCTCCATGCCACGCAAAATTCCAAAGGGGCAGCGGCGGCCTGTCAGCCGGTCAGTACCCCATAATGGTCGCCAGATACTCCACGGGCAGCTCCATCGGCTCCTCGGAGGGCTGAATCACCGCCCGCTCGGTCACATACAGGCTGATGGGCGTGACGCTCTTGGCGGAGACCATGCCCATATCGCGGGCGCTGCGGGGCAGGTCGATGCCCGCCAGGGAGTTTTCAAACTCCAGGCTCGTCGCGTCCCTTGTCTCGGCGGTGCTCACCGCCTTCGCCTGCAGGTCAGTGATCTCCTTCTGGGCGCCGCTCACCCGCCCGTAGCTCCACAGGCAGAAGAACATCATGGAGAACACGATGACCGCCAGCACGATGATGCCCAGGTTGCCCCGGAGCCCCAGCACGCTGCACCAGGGAATCGCCCGGCGGTTGGCGCTGACCCGGTCGTTCCAGCGGCTCTGCCGGGAGGGCGTGCGGTCAGGCCCCTGACGCAGGGGACGCATGTCGGGCGCCATCTCGGGCAGCGACGCGCTCACCCGCATCTGGTCGGAGCGCAGGTTCCTGTCCATCCGGTAGCCATACTCAAAGTGGGAGGTATGCGCCCCCACATGGCGGTAGACCTGATGCTCCTCCGCCACCAGCCTGCTCCGCTGCCCGGACCGGATTCTCATTCCCAGCATATTGTATTCCGCTCCCTTCCCGTCAAGAACCGCGGCGCATGGCCTGCAGTCTGCTCATATTGCTCATGATTTCCGGCGCGCGGCCCCTGAACTGCTTGAAGCGCTCCGCGTTGGCCTTCGCGCCCGTGATGCGCACATAGTTGTCCGCGCCCGAGACGATCAGTTCCTTTTCATCGCCCAGCAGTGCCTCCCTCAGGTTCGTGGGCAGCAGTACGCGCCCCTGACCGTCGCACTCCTGGTTGCCGTAGCTGTACGCGTTGAAGAATTCCACCCATTCGCGGACATCGCCATCCAGCGGATCCACGCTGGCGTACCGGTATCTTGTTCTGGCCCATTCCAGCTTCGTGTAGAGGCCCACCGCAGTGAAGTCGTAGCTTGGGGCGATATAGAACGAGCTGCCCAGCATCTGCCGGAACACCTGAGGCACCACCATGCGCCCCTTGGCGTCCACGGTGTGCGTGTACGAGCTGATGTAGAGCTGATCCGCCTCCGCCAGCAGGCGGCGATCCAGCTCGGACAGGCCGCCCGCGTCGGGCCCCAGGGCGGCGGGATCAGGCACCTGAACAGACCGGTCGTGGGTTCCGTCCATGTCCAATACCACCGCCTCCCACTTTTTCCGCAAATTTGGGCTCGAATACCACGTTTCGCTGAACATTATACCCCATCTCCAACGGATTCGCAAGCACCTGCGGAAATTTCATTTTGATTTGTTTGGCGAATTTGTAACCTATCTTTTCACATTCAGTTCACGCTTTTGTCATCTTTTCTTGTGCCGGAGCGCCCCCTCGCCCACCATATTTAGTGCAAAAAAGGAAGCACCCACCGTTTTCGTGGATGCTTCCTCCGTTTTCCCGGTCTCGTCCTTTGGGACGTTTTCGGAAAAATTGTAATCAAATTGTCTGTTTTTTTTCTGTCAGCGGAATTTCCGCCAGATGGAAGTCCAGGCTGTCGCAGGAGGTCAGGTGGTAGCGGATCCCATGATCCTCCCCGCTGAAGCCGATGCGGATGCCGGCCCCGTGCAGGTGACCGTACACCACGTCCGTCACGCCGTACTTCTGCAGGGTGCGGGTAAAGCCCGTGTCCCGCTCCATGACGTACAGCGGCGGGTAGTGCAGCATGACGATGATGGGCCGCTCCCCCGCCAGCTTCCGCGCCTCCTGCAGCGCCAGCTCCAGGCGCTGCACCTCCCGGCGGTAGATCTTGTCGTCCTCCGCGGAGAGGGGCGCGTCCCCGGTGGGGAACACCCAGCCCCGGGTGCCGCACACCACGCAGGGGCCCAGGTCGAGCGCTGAGTGCTGCAGGGCCGCGCACCCCGGCGGCAGCACCCCGCGCACCTGCGTCAGCGACGACCACCAGTAGTCATGGTTGCCCTTCACGAACACCTTGCGCCCCGGCAGCGCGCCGATGGCCTGCAGGTCGGGCACCGCGTCCCGCAGCTGCATGGCCCAGGTGATGTCCCCGGCGATCAGCACGCAGTCCCCGTCCCCGACCCGCGCCTGCCAGTCGGCGCTGATGCGGTCAAAGTGATCCTCCCAGTGGGTGCCGAACACATCCATGGGCTTGTCGTCGCCGCCCGGCAGATGCAGGTCGGCGATGGCAAAGAGCCGCATGGGGCTCCCCTGGCCGTCAGACGCGCATCCCATCAGAGCTCCTCATCCTCGGCATCGGCCCTGTCCTGCTCCTGCTCCTCCTCCTCCTGCACGCTCTCGAGGCTCAGGGCGTCGGTCATCTCGCCGAACTCGCCGCCCTCCTCCTCCATCTCGGGCAGGATCTCATCCATCTGCGCCACGGAGTCCATGCTCACGATGGTGGAGGAGTCCGCCGGCTCCTCCTCCTGGTTTTCGTCCTCCTCGGGCTGCTGGTTCATCTCCTTCAGGCAGAACAGGCAGATATCCCGCCCCGGCAGCACGGGGGATTCGTTGCAGATGCTGCACATCTCCACCTCATCGGCGTAGGAATCCCCATGGAGCTCCCGCTGGCAGACCTTGCAGTACTGCTCGTTTTCACCCATGTAGTTCAGTTCGCAGCGGGGACAAAGCACGAGTTTCATTGTTGGCAATCCTCCTTGTGTGACACGGCTGCGGGCTCCGCTTCCTCCCTCCGGGAAGAAACTCCCATGGTAGCCCGCTGCCAGTTTGCTTGACCTCAGACTCGTTATCTATTACGATTATGCCACGGCTTTGTAATAAAGTCGAAATACTCAGGAGGTCAAAGACCATGCGAAAAACGAAAGTAGCGATGATCCTTGCAGCATCCCTGCTGCTGACCGCCACGGCGCAGGCCGAGGCGCCCACCTCCCAGTTCGGCTTCAGCGGCTGGCCCTACCGGCAGCAGACGGACTGCGGCGCGGATGGGGCCCTGATGGGCGGCGATGCCACAGCCTGTCCCGGCGGTGCCACCCAGGCGCCTTCGACCGCGTCGCCGCTGCCCTCCCAGCCCACGGAAGCGCCCGTCCTGCCCACCCAGGGGCCCGACGCACCCACCGCGCAGCCGTCCCCGGTGACACCCGTCCCGACGGTCGCAGCCACCGCTGCCCCCGTCCCGACGCGGGCCCCTTCCATGGATGATGATTATACTACCGATTCCATCGCAGCGCAAGAGCAAAAAGCCATCAATTTGCTGAATTCCGAACGAATGGCCCAGGGGCTGCCCGCGCTGACCGTGGATCCGGAGCTGACCCGTCTTGCCCGCCTCAAGAGTCAGGACATGCGGGACAACCGTTACTTCGCCCACGAGTCCCCCACCTACGGTCGCGTGAGCGACCTGCTGACCCGCTTCGGCTATGCCTACAGCGGCGCCGGCGAGAACATCGCGCACCACGCCACGGTGGACAAGGCCCATGCGGCGTTCATGTCCTCCGAGGGGCACCGCCGCAACATCCTCTCCTCCGCCTGGACGAAGGTGGGCATCGGCGTGTGCTACGATGCGAATGGTTACGTTTACGAAACCCAGATCTTCGTGCGCTGAGCGCACGCTGGCCCTCCGCGGCGCCGGGATGAGCCCTGCCGCGGAGGGCCTTCCTGTGTGCTACCGGTCATGCACGCTGGTCATCAGGTGACCGGGCATGCAGATGCCCCGGGCCCGCAGCACGGCGCTGCCCGCGCTGCTGCGCCTGCGGCAGCAGCCGGTGCAGGTGCCCTGACGGGCGCAGCTGCTCCGGACGGGCACGAAATGACTGTCGTCCCCTGTTGTCTGCAGCCGGGCCGCACGGCAGCTGCCACCGGTGCTGTTCAGCCCCGTGGTCAGCAGCGCCGCCTCCTGCATCGTCAATGCCGGCTCACGGAC
>JAEDKS010000075.1 GCA_016295665.1 Clostridia bacterium | reverse complement strand
CACGCCGTTGTCGGGCTTGACGACCACGGGATAGCTGACCTCGTCGATGAAGCGCTTGCAGCCGTCCCAGTCATCCACGATGTGCCAGCGCGCCACCGGGATGCCGGCGGCCTGATAGTAGGGCTTCATGCCGCTCTTGTACTTGATGCGGGCCATGTCCTCCACCTGGAAGCCGCTGGTGATGTGGAAGTCCGTGCGCAGCATGGCGTCGCGCTCGAGCCAGTACTCGTTGTTGCTCTCCAGCCAGTCAATGCGGCCGTACTTGCTGATGAAGAAGGCCACGGCGCGGTATACCTCGTCGTAGTTCTCCATGCTGCCGACCTTGTAGTACTCGGTCAGCGCGTCCTTCAGCTGGGGGAGCAGCTCGTTGTAGGGCTGGTCGCCGATGCCGAGCACCCGCAGGCCGTTGTTCTTCAGCTGCATGCAGAACTGCCAGTAGTTGGTGGGAAAGTTGGGAGAAATGAATACGAAGTTCTTCATGATCTGATCACCTTTCCTCATGAGCGTTTAAGCGTTCGTTGTGGGGGAAGCGGGATGCGGCACTCAGCCGAGCATCCAGGGCAGATAGGTGGGCACCTGCCTGTACCACCAGTCCCAGTCGTGCTTGCAGTCGTAGCCCCAGGCCTCGACCCGGACCCCGGTGATGCCCTTGCCCCGGCAGATGTCGCCCAGGCGGAAGGTGGTTTCCGGGATTTCCCAGGGGCCCTGTCCGACGCAGATGACGGCTCTCTTGGTGTTGTACTTGGCGATGTAGGGGTGATCCCAGGGCAGGTTCGCCATGTAGTCCACGGGGGAGTTGCGGTAGACCGCCTCATCCCAGTAGCCGTCGAAGCCGTAGCTGGCGGTGTAGATGCCGCTCAGGGCCAGGCAGCCGTCGAAGATGTCGGGCCAGCGGAAGAACAGGTTGGCGGCGTGGGTGGCGCCCAGGGAGCAGCCGAAGGGGATGATGCCGGGGTAGCCTGTCCAGCCGTTCTTCTCGTTGGCGATGGCGCGGATCATGGGCGCCAGCTCGTCGGTGATGAAGCGGAGCCAGTCCTCGTAGCGGCGGATGCGCCAGGCGGGATCGCCGCCCTTGTTGCTCCAGGTCTCCTTGTCGATGGTGTCGATGGCAAAGACCATGCACTGACCGCCCTCGATCCAGGGCGCCCAGACGTCCGTCATCTTGTAGTTCTCAAAATCGAAGAAGCGCCCGTCCTGACAGGGTATGAACAGCACGGGACGGCCCGCGTGACCGTAGCGCTTGATCTCCATGTCCCGACCGAGGGCGTGGCTGTAGACCCGGTAGTACTGCGTTTCCATTTCATGCCTCCCTTACTCGCATTCGTATGTCAAGGTGTCCATGAAGAAGGGCACCTGATTCTCCCAGCTGGCCTCGCAGTGCTCACCGTTGGGCACGATGCGGCTGGTGACCCACAGCCCGCGCTCCATGGCAGCCTCCAGCACCTGCCCGTACTTTGCCAGCATGGCGGGGTGGTTATCCAGCTCCCGGGAGCCGTAGTCCATGTACAGCACGGTGCCCGGCGCGAACTCGGTGGTGCGGATCATATGCGCCAGCCGCTTGGCGGCGACCCACACCGACGGGGACAGCGCCGCCGCCCGGGAGAACACCTCGTTGTAGGCGGTGAGGGCATAGATGCTCATCAGCCCGCCCATGGAGCTGCCCGCGATCCAGGTGTGATCCCGATCCGGCAGGGTGGGGTACCGCTCGTCGATGATGGGCTTGAGGGTTCCGCAGAGCCAGTCCATGAACAGCTTCCCGCGCCCGTAGACGCGCCCGAACTTGGCATCCTGGAAGGTGAAGGGGGAGTACTCGCTGAGCCTTCCGTTGGGCGGGCGGTGGTTGCAGTCCACCGCCACGATGATGACGGGCGTTCCGGTCGCGTCCATGTAGTCCTTCATGCCCCAGGACTTGCCGTAGGTGGCATCCTCGTCGAAGAACACGTTGTGACCGTCGAACATATACAGCACGGGAAAGTGCGCCTCGGGCTCCTCCGTCGCCATGTCGGGCACATAGACATAGACGGTGCGCGGCTCCTTGCCGGTGATGCGCGGCACGGGGAGAGACCATTTTTCAATCAAGTGAATGACCCTCTTATGCAAAATGATGGCGGCAGCGGGCCGGAAGCATCACTGCCAACGGAGAGTGTACCACAAGCCGCCGTTCAGCACAAGCGGCAAAGCGGCTTATTTCCTGCATTTTTTCCGTTTTTCGCGCCGGAGGGGGCGCTGGGGGCATGAAAAAGGCTGCCGCTGCGGGGGGCGCAGGGCAGCACGGGTGTCGTCCGGGAAGGCGGGCAGGGTCAGCTGCGGGCCATGGCGCGCTTCTTCCACTGATCGCGCAGGGCGAGCAGAAGCATCATGAGAATGGTGCCGATGTAGGGGAAGGTGGCGGTCAGCTGCGGGTCGATGAAGCCCTGCATGCGGGTGCCGGCGGCGTCGATGAAGGCGAACAGCAGGGCCGCCAGGAACACCAGCGGGGGATTGGCGCGTCCGAAGATTACGCAGGCCACCGCCACATAGCCCCGGCTGGCGCTCATGTTCTCGGTGAAGGTGGACAGGTAGCCCAGGGACAGGTACGCGCCGGACAGGCCGCAGAACATGCCGCACAGCAGCGCGCCCAGGTACTTCATGCGCTCGGGGCTGCGGCCCACGCTGCGCAGGCTCTCGGGGTGCTCGCCGGAGGCGTGGAGCCAGAAGCCCAGGGGCGTGCGGTAGATCATGACCCAGCAGACCGCCACCAGCACCCAGGCGATGGGCACCATGACGGAGAGGCTGACCTGCGTGCCGCCGATCACGCCGAAATCGAGGCTGGGCAGCTTGACGATGGTGCCGGTCGCGGGGTGGAAGGAGCCCGACTGACCGGGGAAGCACCGCAGCAGGAAGGTGGTCAGCGCAGCGGCGAAGATGTTCAGCGCCACGCCGATGATGAACTCATCGCTCTTGAACTTGATGACGAACACGCCGTAGAACAGCCCGAAGATCAGCCCCACGACCAGGGCGAACACCACGCCCATGACCCACGAGCCGCACAGCCAGCTGCCCATGACCGCGGCGAAGGCGCCGGCGACCATCATGCCGTCGATGCCGATGTTCATCATGCCGGCCTGGTCGGTCATCAGGCAGCCCAGACCCGCCAGAATGACGATGGTGGCGGTGTTGACGGTGTTCAGAAGCGTGGACAGGTTCAGTACGCTGCTCCAATCCATCAGGAATCAGCCTCCTTCCCAGCGGTGGGCACTTTGCGGACGCGGCGGGCGCGGAGGCTGGCCACGATGCCCTCCTCGGCGGCCATGAAGAAGATGATGATGGACTGCACGATCAGAATCAGCTCGCTGGAGATGCCCGTTTTGGACTGCATGGTGACGGCGCCCATCTTGAGGATGCCGAAGAAGAAGCTCATCAGGATGATGCCCATGGGCTTGTAGCGCATAATCATGGCGACCAGCATGCCGTCGAAGTAGAACTCATTGGAGAAGTCGGGCTTGAAGCGCCCCTGCAGGCCGAAGGTCTCGAACATGCCCAGCAGGCCGCACATGGCGCCGGACACCAGCATGCTGACGATGGCGAGCTTCCCGGCCTTGATGCCGGAGAAGCGGGCGAAGCGCTCGTTCTGGCCCGTCAGCTTCATCTGGAAGCCGGTGGTGGTGCGGCTCATGACGTACCAGACGATCAGCGCGATCACCGCGATGCAGAAGATGCTGTCGGTCAGGTTGGAGCCCGCCACCAGCTTGCTGAAGCGGAAGGCGGAATCCACAGCATCCGTGCCCTGGGTGATGCCCTTCTCGGCGGTCTTGAGGGGGCCGTTCGCCATGTAGGTGCAGAAGTAGATGGCGATGGAGTTCATGAGAATGGTGGTGATGACCTCATTGATCTTCAGCTTGACCTTGAGCACCGCCGGAATCAGCGCGTAGAGCGCGCCGGAGAGGATGGCGGCCAGGAAGCACAGGGGCAGCGCGATCACGGGGGAAACGCCCACCAGCCGGGCGCCCACATACGCCGAGGCCAGCGCGCCCAGGTACATCTGTCCCTCGCCGCCCACGTTGAAGATGCCCGCCTGCGCCGCCACGGCGGTGGCGAGGCCGGTGATGCACAGCTGACCGGTCTTGTAGAGGGTGTTGGCAAGGTTGCGGTTCAGGAACTTCTTGCTGAGGTCTCCGAAGGCGCCGGAGATCAGCGCCGCATAGCCGTCGATGGGGTTGTGGCCCGTGGCCGCCATGATGAGCGCACCCACCAGCAGCGCCAGAACCACGCTCACCAGCAGGCTGATGAGATACTGCACACGGTTTTGCCTGTTCATGCGTGATGCTCCTTTCCGCCGCCGGTCATGTAGTAGCTGATCTCGGTCTTTTCGATCTCGCCGGGCAGGAACTCGCCGGTGATGCGCCCCTCATAGATGGTGACCATCCGGTCGGAGAGCCGGTACAGCTCGTCCAGGTCGGCGCTGACCAGCAGGATGGCGCAGCCGGCGTTGCGCTTTTTGATGATCTGCTGATGGATGAAGTCCATGGCGCCGATGTCCACACCTCGGGAGGGCTGGGAGATAATCAGCACCGGCGTGTCGAAGGAGAACTCCCGGGCCACGACGACCTTCTGCATGTTGCCGCCGGACAGGGAGCCCACGGCGGTGTCCACGCCCGCGCCCCGGATGTCATAAGCCTCGAACATCCGCTGGGCATAGTCGCGCATGGCCTTCTTCTTCAGGTGCAGGCCGAACAGGGAGAAATCCCTGCGCTTCTCCTTGCCGACCACCAGGTTGTCGGTGATGTCGGCGGGGGCGGAGACGCCGGTGGAGAGCCGATCCTCGGGCACATGGGCCAGACCGAGGGCACGCACCTGTCCGGGGGTCATGCCACGGATGTCCTTCCCGGCGATCAGCACCCTGCCGCCCCGGATGGGCCGCATGGCGGTGATGGCCTCGATGAGCTCGCTCTGCCCGTTGCCCTCGATGCCCGCGATGCCCAGAATCTCCCCGTGCCGCACCTTCAGCGACAGGTCCCGCACCGCTGGCAGGCCCCGGTTGTCCACCACCTGCAGGTGATCCACCTCGATGGCGACCGTTCCGTCCGGTTGCTCTGTGCGCTCCAGGGCGTCCAGCAGCACCTCCTTGCCCACCATCATGCTGGCGAGGATGCGCTCGTTCACATCGCAGGTGTTGCAGATGCCCACCAGCCTGCCGGCGCGCATGACGCCCACCCGGTCGGAGATCGCCATGACCTCATAGAGCTTGTGGGTGATGATGATGATGGTCATCCGCTTTTCCTTCACGATGCGCCGGATGACCGCGAACAGCTCGTCCGTCTCCTGCGGGGTGAGCACGGCGGTGGGCTCGTCCAGAATGAGCACGTCGGCGCCACGGTGCAGCGTCTTGAGGATCTCCACCCGCTGCTGCAGACCCACGCTGATGTCCTGCACCCGGTCGGTGGGATTGACCTCCAGCCCGTACTCCGCCTCCAGCTCCCGCACGATGGCGTTGGCGCGCTTGAAGTCATAGAAGATGCCGCGCCGAGGCTCGTCGTTGAGCACGATGTTCTGCGCCACGGTGAAGGAGGGCACCAGCTTGAAGTGCTGATGCACCATGCCCACGCCATGGGCGATGGCGTTGCCGGGGGAGAAGCTGGTGATCTCCTGCCCCTTCACGAACACCTGCCCGGCGGTGGGGGTGTTGAGCCCGTAGAGCACGTTCATCAGCGTGGATTTGCCCGCGCCGTTTTCGCCCACCAGGGCAAATACCTCGCCCTGACGGATGTCCAGCGACACGTCGTCGTTGGCCAGCACGCCGGGGAACTGCATGGAGATATGCCGGAGGGATACGATGGGAGCCGCCTCTGTCATGGTTCGTTCGCCTCGCTTTGCTATGTCAATGCTTCCTGCTTCTATTATGGAACGTTTGGCGGGCGTTGTCAACAGCCAAAAACGCTTCCCTCCGGGGAGAAGAAGCGTTTGGCGGGTGCGGGGCCGGTCACAGCTGGCTGCGCACGATGGAGATCAGGTCGTTCATGAGCTGGCGGGTCATCTCGCTGCTCGTCACATGCTTGCGGAGCAGCTGTCCGAGGAAGTACTCCCGGTAGCAGCTGCAGAACTCCTCCTCGACGATGAGCGCCTCGGAGTGGCGGGAGAGGTTGTAGTCGGTGCTGCCCTGACAGAAGTACACGCCCTTCCCCTCGTAGAAGCTGATTTCGTCCCGGATGGGCGGCTCGCTGGGCTTCAGGAAATAGATAAAGAAGCGGTTGCGGATGTCCAGCTGGGCGCGCAGGTTCTCCAGAATGGCGAGGCGCTCCTGGGGCGTGAAGGGGCGGATGGCGAAGAACTGATCGCTGGTGGCGCCGGTGCGGGCGAAGTGCACCATGGGCTTCCAGGAGAAGATCACATGGGTCAGCTTGTTGCCGGCGAAGAAGTTCTCCCAGCGGGCGAGCTGCACGCCGTAGTAGCGCTGCACCTCCTCCGTCAGCTTCTCCTCGGGGCAGAAGCCGGCGCTCTGGAAGCCGTCCGTGCAGGCGGGCACCAGAATGTCGGGGTGAATGAACATGATGGGCACATCCGCCCGGACGATGTAGGCTGGCGCGTCCTTCTCCATCTCACAGTACCACTCGGTGTAGTGGAGGTAGTCATCGGATTCGCCGGTGAGGGGCTGATCGATCTTGACGGGGCGGAACAGGCTCTGGGCGGATTTGAACACCGACAGCCGGCTCTGGAAGGTGTGGACGGAGGCGTACTCCACCAGGGAGGCCTTGTTGCGGTCGGTGATGAACATGCTGTAGTAGTGGTTGCCCCTTTCCTCCTCGACCTCCAGCACGGCGGAGGAGGTGCGGTAGAAGGAGGCCAGTTCCACCGAGATGCTGCCGGTGGAGACGATGTACATCCGGTAGTCCTTGTCGTAGAGCACGGGCATGACGGAGGCCATGGCGTGGATGGTGGAGGTGCCGGAGCAGCACAGGTAGTGCTCCACCGTCACCCGTCCGGGATAGCGCTCTATCACATCCTGATGCAGCCGAACCATCATGCAGGGGTTGATGTAGCCCGTCGCCCAGATGTGCAGGGTGCCGCCATGCTCAAGCAGATGATCCGCCATGGAGGCCATGTCGCACTGCATCACGCCGCCGTCCGTCAGGAAGAAGTCGATGTGCACGGGCCCCCCGTCGGGCTGGGGCTCGGTCACCAGGCTGGCGATGGCGCAGTTCTTCATGTACTGCTCCACGCCCACGCGGCTGACCTCCAGCGCCTCGTTGAGCCCCTTCAGCTGCTCCTCCGAGAGGGGAAGCTCCTCGCAGGCCTTCATCCTTTCCAGAAACTCGGCTTCGGTTTCAGGGCGGGCCGTGCCCTGAAGAATGCGATAGATGGTGGTTTTGCTGGATTGCTTCAGCTTCTTGGCGAGAACGGCTACCTTCATGTGCCACTCGTCCTCAAGAAGGTGCTTCAGGTAGCCGCTGAAATCAAGTGGTTTCCCCTGCACGATACGCACTTCCCCCGCGATCAGATTTGGCTTGGCAGACTTGCCTGTGTGCTGGATGGCAGATCAATCAGAAAAGCTGCCGGATTTGCCATCCGTCATGAAATATTATATGGATTATTTTCAAAAATGCAAGTCAGATCCGTGTTAAAAGGGACGAACTTCGTGTTCTTTTAGCGTTTTTTACCGCCGAGAGGAAGCGTGGCACCGCCGCACGCGCCGCCTGAAGGGCGGATTGCAGGATGGCCTCCGGGTCAGCGGTGCTCAGATCCAGACCTTCAGCGCGCACGCTGTCAAAATATGTCACGCCCAGCATACCCATCACGGCCCGCAGGTAGCCCGCGCCCCAGTCGTTTTCCCCGATGGGGCTGCCCGCGGTGGTCAGGTACATGGCGGCCCCCGCCCGGCAGAGCCCCACGGGCTGATCCTGACGATAGACGAAGGTCAGGTTCCGCACATACATCCGCTCCACCCAGACCTTGAGGGCGGCGGGGAAGGACAGATCCCAGTACGGCGCGGCGATGACCACCGCGTCGGCCCGCTGCAGCTCCACCGCCGCCCGCAGGGAGGGATCCTCCCAGGCCTTCGCGTTGCACAGATGCTCCCGGTGCGCAAGCGAAGCGGCATCCAGCGGCTGCAGGGCCATGGCGGACAGGTCGTGGACGGTCAGCGTCACGTCCGGGGCCTCCGTGCGCAGCGCGTCCAGGAAGCCCCGGGCCAGACGGCGGGTGCGGGACATTTCGCCCCGCATACAGGCATCGACATACAGCACGTTCATGCTATCACGCTCCTTTTTCCCGTATGCCTCTATTGTACCACCGGCGTGCGGCGCAAGTCAACGGGCGCCGTGTCGAAAGACGGCGTGTATTTTCTTGGCAGGCGGCAGGATTTTGCCCCATCGGGGGCGAATGATAAAAAGCGCAACATCATCCAATGCCGCGCTGTCGGCACGGACCAAGTGGGAGGTTGTTTCCATATGAAAAAGCTGGTAGCACTTTTCCTGTCCCTGGTGCTGCTGTCCGCCATGGCTGTCGTTCCTGCCCTGGCAGAGCAGACCACGCCGTCCATCTGCATCGTGGTGGCGGGTACCCTGGGCGATCGTTCCTTCTACGATTCCGCCAAGGAGGGCATTGACCGCCTGGCGACCGAGTACGGCACCGTGACCAATGTCATCGAGTGCAAGGAGGACGCTTCCCTCTATGAGTCCGCCCTCTTTGACGCCGCCGAGAGCTACGACATCGTGGCTGCGGTCGGCTGGCAGTTCTGGGATGCGCTGGCGACCCCCGACGGCGTGGTGTCCGCCTTCCCGGACGTGAAGTTCCTGTTCATTGATAACGGTCTGGATGGCGTGGGCGACAACCTGATGTCCATCATCTACACCCAGAACGAGGGCTCCTTCCTGGTGGGCTACATCGCCGCGAAGCTGAGCAAGACCGGCAAGATTGGCGCCGTGGGCGGCGACAACAGCGACACCATCAACGACTTCCTGGTGGGCTATGAGGCCGGCGCGAAGTACGCCAATCCCGACGTGACCGTGGAGACCCAGTACGCCCTGAGCTTTGAGGATCCCGCGAAGGGCAAGGAGTGCGCGCTGGCGCTGTACTCCGGCGGCTGTGACATCGTGTATCAGGTGGCCGGCAAGACCGGTGAGGGCGTGTTCGAGGCCGCCGCGCAGACCGGCAACCTGGCCATCGGCGTGGACGGCGACCAGAAGTACATCAACCCCGATGTCATCATCTGCTCCATGGTGAAGCGCGTGGGTGACTCCATCTACGACGTGGTGCTGGACGTGGACGGCAAGTTCCAGCCCGGCGCGATCTGGGCCGCGGACATGGCCTCCGGCTACATCGACGTGGTCTATGGCACCGACGACATGACCCAGCAGGTCTCCGACGAGCTGAAGGCCGAGGTCGAGGAGCTCAAGACCAAGATCATCTCCGGCGAGATCACGGTGCCTACGGCGCTGCAGTAATCCGCAGGGAGAGCATGTCCCCATCGGGAGAAACCGGGGCGCTGCCGCAGGGCAGTGCCCTTTTTCTTCCAACAATGTGAACAATATGTGAAAATGTGAAAAACGGAAGGATATAGCAGCGCTGTCGCGAATATACATAATTGACAAGTGATACAAAAGAATGTCACTTGTCTTATCTATTATTTTCCTGTGAGAAGGAGGACAGACCCATGGACAAGAAAAAGCTGGGCATCATCATCGCGGTGATCGTGGTGATTGTTGTGGTCGCTCTGGTTGCCGTGTTTACCGGCAAGGGCAACGAGAAGGCTGCCGAGCCGACGGCGACGGCAACGATCGAGGCCACCGAGGCGCCGACCGAGGCCCCCCCTGAGGTTCCGACCGAGGTTCCCACCGAGGCCCCCACGGATGCTCCCGTGGAGGAGCCTGCGGCGACCGACGCGCCCGCGAACTGACGGAAGGCCGTGTGCCCGGCCCCTGCGTGTGCAGCAATCGGCTGCGCGGGGGTGCCGGGCATCTTTTTTTGCCGAAGGGCCGCGATTCGACAATCTTTTCTTCGGGAATACTTGACAAACCGGAAAGCAGGCGGTATAATACTATCTGTTGCCATGTTATGCGGCTGTGGCGGAATTGGCATACGCGCACGTTTGAGGGGCGTGTCCAGCAATGGGTTCGGGTTCAAGTCCCGTCGGCCGCACCATTCGGTGCCGCGGCTTTTCAGAAAGCTGCGGCACCTTTCGTTTTCCCGAAAGAAGGAGGGAGCGCCCATGCGGCTCACCACGGAAAGACTGCAGCTCAGACCCGTTGTCGCGGAGGACTGGCGCAGCATTCAGCGGATCTGGCGGGACTTTGCCGCCTCCGATTTCGCGCAGTACGACAGGCCGAACGATCTCTCGGACGAGGCTGTCCGGGCGCGGATTGCGAAGTGGGAGGAGCGGCAGGGCGCGGAGCACATGTTCTTTGCCGTCTGCCTGCAGGACACGGTGATCGGCTACATCGCCCTCAACCGGCGTGAGGACAGCTATGAGCTCGGCTACTGCTTCGACTCCGCGTACCACGGCAGGGGCTACGCCTCCGAGAGCCACCGGGCGCTGCTGAAGCACCTGCAGGGCTGCGGCATCACGCGCTTCACCGCCGGCACCGCGCTGAAGAACACGCCCTCCGTGGCGCTGCTGACGGCGCTGGGCTTCCGTCTGACCGGCACGGAGCGGGTGTCCTTCTACCGGGACGCGGAGGGCAGGGAAATCATCTTTGACGGCGGGCTGTTCACGCTGGATATGCCCGCAGAGGCGTGAGTCCTGTCCGATTTGTACACAAAACGGCACCGTGCCGCAGGGACACGGTGCCGTTTGCTGTGGGGGGAAAAAAGCATGCTCAGTCGCTGGTGAGCTGCAGGGCGGCGAAGCCATCCGTCATCATCACGGTGCCGTCGTTGAGCACCCACAGCGCCTCCACGCCGTCCAGACCGTCAATCATCGCCCGGCTCTCCTCGTAGGGCAGCAGGAACGCTGCGGTGGAGAGGAAATCCGCTTCCGTGGAGCTGGGCGCCAGAATGGTGACGGCCCGCATGTGATCGGCGGGCATGAGCG
>JAEDKS010000074.1 GCA_016295665.1 Clostridia bacterium | reverse complement strand
ACGCGCTGGCGGCGGTGCTGTCTGAGCTGAAGTCCCTGCCCACCACGGCCTGCATGGGGCTTTGACGGCATGGTCGTGACCGACTGGGGCGCGATGAACGACCGCCTCGAGGGCTTTGCTGCCGGCTGCGATCTGAACATGCCCGGCGGCAGCGCCTACATGGAGAAGGCCGCTCTTGCGGCAGGGAAGGCGGGGACGCTCCCGGAGCGCTTTGAGTCCGAGGGGTTTGACCGGGAGAGCATGGAGATGCCCGAAGGTCATCTGCGCATGATCGAAGCCGTGAGCCGGGCCAATCCGAACACCGTCGTGGTGCGGCTGCGCGGTGGAGTGCCCGTGGGCGGACGCGGTGAAGGGCATTCTCTACATGGGTCTGCCGGGACAGGCGGGCGGTGAGGTCATCGCCCATCTGCTCTGCGGCAGAGCCAACCCCTGTGGCAAGCTGACGGAGAGCTGGACTAGTATGTGGGCCACCGCGATTACGAGAAGGCGGGTGTGTCGGTGCGCTGGCCCTTCGGCTACGGGCTGAGCTACACGACGTTCGCCTGTTCCCGCTTGACAGCGGCGGCGGACGGCGTGAGCGTCACCGTGACAAACACAGGCAAGTGCACCGGCGCGGAGGTCGTGCAGCTGTATATCGCCGCGCCACAGGACGGGCTGCACCGTCCGCTGTGGGAGCTGAAGGGCTTTACCAAGGTTTTCTTGCAGCCGGGCGAAAGCAGAACCGTATTCCTCTCGCTGAATGAGCGTTCCTTCGCCGTCTGGCAGGACGGCTGGCGGGTGCCGGGTGGGCGCTACACGGCGCAGGTGGGCGGGCTGTCCGCGTTCATTGACGTCGTAGGCGACGCCGTTTCTGTGCCCGCGTGGCAGAAGGGATCGTGATATGAAGCGTGCGCCGGAAAGCCAGGCAGGGCACAGTGGGAGGTGATGCTCGGCAGGCACGTCGAGCCGGTCATCCCCCCAAAGGGACACGATACCATGGACAACACCGTGGAGGAAATGAAGGAGCACAGCCTCGTCATGCGGATCATGTACAGGGCGGTGGAGGCGACAATCGCAAAGGGGTTCGGCGGCAAGAAGGACTACGAGAACCCGGAGTTCCGCATGATGATGGCCTCGTCTGCGGGATCACCGCTGCGCAACATGCAGATATGCGGCGGTATGAAGGATGGCCTGATGCAGGCTCTGCTGGAAATAGCCAATGGGCACTTCCTGCGAGGCGTCGGGCGGATGCTGCGGGGATGAGGATTCATGTGCGCGAGGGAATGGTAAGTAAATTCCCAAAGTGAATTTTACTGCGGCATTTACTTGGGGAATATGTTGAACACATCATTTGGTTTTCGTTGACCATCCAGATTGTCTCTGCTATACTACACATGGTATAAGGTACATACAGGAGATGAATGTGATGGAAATGGGCAAGAGAATTCACTTTTTCCGAAGCATGCGGGGGATGACACAGAAATATCTGGGACAGTTAGTGGGCTTTCCAGCGAAATCTGTGGATGTGCGGTTAGTGCAATAGGAGAGGGATCACGGGCACCCAAGGCGGGATAAATCAATGTTTATCTTTGAGGACAGATATGGACTAAAGATTGATCAAGCGGATGAGAGGTTTGTTTGGAAGTGGATGTTCGTAAAGACAAAGATATGGAAAAATCAGGCAGGAAGAATATGACCGATAGCATTATCAAACCGTGAGTTCGATATCACGCAGCGTTGGGTGGAAGTTCCGCCACAGGTGTTCAGTGATATGTCGGTGAACGATTGAGAAACAGCAGTAAGGAGGAAAACGAATGATATTCGGAAAACGAATACAACTCTTCCTGGTCGATGGGACACCGAATGGAAGATGGATCTGTGAACTTTCAAATTGGACAGGAATTGCCTATAAATTACCAAGGAACATGACCAAGGAAAGTGAAAAACGTTGCGAACTTGCTTCTCCAGGTGTATATTTCCTTTTTGGATATGATGACATGAAAGATCGACCGCTTATCTACATAGGGGAAGCAGAAGACATTATTAAGAGGCTGAAGCAGCATCTTGATAGGAAGGACAATTGGTATGAGGCAATCGCCTTTATTAGTAAAGACTCAAATTTGAACAAGGCGCATATAAAATATCTGGAGAACCGTTTTTATATTCTTGCGAAAGAATGTGATAGATACTCGATTGACAATAGTAACATACCGACAAAGTCGTCGGTTTCTGAAGCCGAACAAGCGGAGTTAGAGGAGTTTATATATAATGCCAAGATACTAATCAATGCTTTAGGGCACAAGGCGTTTGAATCGTATTCTGAAGAACAGCCGATCAGACGTGGAGAAAACCCCATTTTCTCTGTTTCTGCGGGGACAGGGAAGGCATATGGAATACGAACAGCTGATGGGTTTGTTCTGCTGAAAGGCTCCTCCATCCATGAAGTATCAGCCGATTCTTTGAAAGTTGGGATCAAAAAGAAAGTAGAACAAAGTCGTACTTCTGGTGAAATCAAAGACGGCATACTTCAGAATGATAAATTGTTTTCAAGTTCTTCTGCTGCCGCTGCTTATGCTACTGGCTATAGTATTAGCGGGCCTCAATAATGGAAGACTGACAGTGGAGAAACATTAAAGTCATTTGAAACAAAAGGGATGGAACAAGCATAGAAAAAAGAGCTATCTGACTTATTTTGAAATCAGATGGCTCTCTTATATTGAGACAATGGAATGTATTGCCCAAAAATCGTGAAATAATCTGGTTATTATTCCCACTCAATACTCGCCGGCGGCTTGGTCGTCACGTCGAGCACCACGCGGTTGACGTGGCCCACCTCGTTAACGATGCGGGCGGATACGGTGCGGATCACGTCGTAGGGGATGCGGGCCCAGTCGGCGGTCATGAAGTCGTCGGTGGTGACGGCGCGGATGGCGACGGTGTAGTCGTAGGTGCGCTCATCGCCCATGACGCCCACGGAGCGGATGCCGGTCAGGACGGTGAAGTACTGATGGATGCTCTCCTGCAGGCCGGCGGCGGCGATTTCCTCGCGGAGGATGGCATCGCTCTCGCGAACGATGGTGACCTTCTCGGGATCCACCGCGCCGATGACGCGGATGGCCAGGCCGGGGCCGGGGAAGGGCTGACGCCATACCAGGTCATGGGGCAGCCCCAAGGTCTCGCCCAGGGCGCGCACCTCGTCCTTGAACAGCATTCGCAGGGGCTCGATCAGCTCGGTGAAGCCCAGCTCCTTGGGCAGACCGCCCACGTTGTGGTGGCTCTTGATGACGGCGGCGCCGGTGGCCTGACCGCTCTCGATCACGTCGGGATAGATGGTGCCCTGTGCGAAGTAGTCCAGCTTGCCCAGCTTTTCGGCCTCTGCCTTGAACACCTCGATGAAGTCGCGACCGATGATCTTGCGCTTCTTCTCGGGATCGGTAACGTCCTTCAGGTCGGCGAAGAAGCGGTCGGCGGCGTCGGCGCGGATGAAGCGCACCGGGAACAGCTCGGAGAACACGCGGCAGACCTGCTCACTCTCGCCCTTGCGCATGAAGCCGTGGTCAACGTACACGCAGGTCAGGCGATCGCCGATGGCCTTGTAGATCAGCGCGGCAGCCACGGAGGAATCCACGCCGCCGGACAGCGCCAGCAGCACGGTGCCCTTGTCGCCCACGGTCTCACGGATGGCGGCGATGGCGGTCTGGGCATAGGCGTCCATGGT
Source organism: Clostridia bacterium (assembly GCA_016295665.1). Classification (GTDB taxonomy): domain Bacteria; phylum Bacillota; class Clostridia; order Christensenellales; family Aristaeellaceae; genus HGM11604. The sequence continues at coordinate 7,344 of JAEDKS010000074.1, read as the reverse complement.
CCAGTCGCCGGTGCAGCCGCAGATGCGCAGGAAGTTCTCGATGACCGTGCGGCCCTCGTCGGAGTGGGTCACCTCGGGATGGAACTGCACGCCGTAGATGTGCCGCCCGTCATCCGCCATGGCAGCCACGGGACAGTTCTCGCTGTGGGCGATGGGATGGAAGCCCTCGGGGCAGACCTTCACCTGATAGGTGTGGCTCATCCAGTTGGAGGAGGTCGGGGACATGGAGGCCAGCAGGCTCTCCCGGTCGTCCATGGTCACCGCGATGCGTCCGTATTCGCGCTGTGCGGCCTTCTCCACGGTGCCGCCCAGCAGATGGGCGGTCAGCTGCATGCCATAGCAGATGCCCAGCACCGGCACGCCCAGCGTATAGACGCCGGCGTCGCAGCGGGGAGCGTCCTCCGCCAGCACGCTGGCAGGGCCGCCGGACAGAATCACGCCCAGGGGCTTCACGGCCTTGATCTGCTCCAGGGACGCGTGATAGGGCAGTACTTCGGAATAGACCTTGCACTCACGGACGCGGCGCGCAATCAGCTGCGTGTACTGTCCGCCAAAGTCCAGGATGACAATCTTCTGATGCTCCGCCATGATGGATTTAGCCTCCTGTCATCAGTCGGGTTGGATACCCGTCTATTGTGCCATATTTTGCGGCGCTTTGCAAGAGGGATTTTGCCCGGGTGCCCGGTTTCCCGATGCAAAGGGAGGGGCTGCCCGCGTTTCCGATGGGCAGCCCCCGGCAGAATGCTTATTTGATGAGCCGGATCACGTTCCAGCTGGCGGCGGGCAGCAGCACCGGCTCCCCGGCGGCGGGGGCGGCGACGGTCACGGGCCGGACCTCGTTCGGATTAGCCTCGGTGTTGATGGCCTTCATGTCGTCGTGGTGCAGCACGGTGTGGGTCACCTCGCGGAATGTGCCGAAGGAGCGCAGGTCGCATGCCAGCAGGCAGTCCTCCTTCAGGTCGCGGTTCACCGCGAAGATGGTCACGTTGCCCGCCTCGTCCATGGTGGCGGCGGCGTCCATCATCGGCACGTCGGTGAAGTGCTTCGTGTCGCTGCGGGGGCTCTCGATGACGGGCAGCAGGCTCTTGCCGCGCCCGTAACGGCTGGCGTCCATCATGGGATAGAAGATGGTCTGCGCCCACGCGCCGCCGCCCTTGCGGGTCATGATGGGCGCGATGACGTTCACCAGCTGCGCCAGGCAGGCGACCTTCACCCGATCCGCGTTGCGCAGGATGGTGATGAGCATCAGGCCCACCAGCAGCGCATCCTCGAAGTTGTAGATGTCCTCCAGCAGCGGCAGGGCCTGTCCCCAGGGCTCCCGCTTGTAGAGCTCCTCATCCTGGTCGTGGGAGTGGTACCACACGTTCCACTCATCCAGGCTCAGGTTCACCTGATGCTTCGAGTGCTTCTTGCCCTTCACCGCGTCGCAGATGGACACCACGGTCTTGATGAAGTCATCCAGATCCATGGTGGAGGCCAGGAAGTCCTCCGTATCATTGTGGGGGTTGCCGTAGTAGCGGTGCAGGGACACATAGTCCACGTTCTTGTAGCACTCGTTCAGCATGGTCAGCTCCCAGTCGCCGAAGGTGGGCATGGTGGTCGAGGAGGAGCCGCAGGCCACCACCTCAATGCTGTCGTCCACCCACTTCATCAGCTTGGCGGCCTCGTTGGCGATGCGCCCGTACTCCATCGCGGTCTTGGAGCACATCTGCCAGGGGCCGTCCATCTCGTTGCCCAGGCACCAGAGGTGGATGTTCAGGGGATCCTCGGCGCCGTTTTTGCGGCGCAGGTCGGACCAGTAGGTGCCGCCCCGGTGATTGGCGTACTCCACCACGTTCCGGGCCTCGTCGGGGCCACGGGTGCCCAGGTTCACGGCATACATGACCTCGCTGCCCGCCTTCTTCGCCCAGGAGGCAAACTCGTGCAGGCCCACCTCGTTGGTCTCCGTGGTCTTCCAGGCCAGGTCCAGGCGGCGGGGACGGTTCGCCTTCGGGCCGACGGAATCCTCCCAGTTGAAGCCCGACACGAAGTTGCCGCCCGGATACCGGACGATGGGCACGTTCAGCTGACGCACCAGCCCCAGCACATCGCTGCGGAAGCCCTCCTCATCCGCCAGGGGATGACCGGGCTCGTAGATGCCGGTGTACACCGCCCGGCCCAGGTGCTCGATGAAGGAACCGTAGATCCGCTTGTCCACCTCGGAGATCACATAGTCCTTGTCCAGTACCAGCTTAGCGTTTTTCATGATCTTCTCCTTTGCCTTTCCCTCCGCCCTGAGGCGGAGCTTGTCTCCGTACATGCCCTTCGCACGGGCGCGTCTCAGTCGATGAGCAGCGGCGTCACGTCCAGCGTCAGCCCCTCGGCCTCCGCTGCGGCCCTGCCCTCGGACACCGCCACCCGGATGGGCGTTAGATGCTCCTTTAGGGTGACTGCCGTGGACTGCCCGTCATCGTCGTACAGGTCGGTGACCACGTCCACGTCGTCCTCCAGCCAGCCCAGGAGCGCAAAGCGCTTCCAGTCCACGCTCTCCACGTACTCGCCGCCGGCGGACAGGGGCACCACATGCCCCTTGCGGATGAACAGCGGGAACTCGTTCAGCTGCAGGTTGATCCAGCAGTGGCCCGCGGGCACCGGCACCAGGTCGAAGTCCGTGGCGGAGCGGAAGCGCACCAGCAGCATCTCCTCCGGCAGATAGACATGGCGTCCGGTGGCGTTCTGCTCGTAGACCGGCGCGATCATGCAGTCCCGGCCCAGCATCACCTGATCCTCGGTGCGGCAGGCGGTGGCGTCTGCGGGGTAGTCGAAGGCCAGGGGACGGAACAGCATGCCGTCCGTCAGCACCGCCTGCATCAGCTCGCTGTACAGGTAGGGCAGCAGCGCGTAGCGCACGGTCAGCACATCCCGCATCTGCTCCCAGTTGTCGAAGCGGTAGATCTCTTGATTCCGGGTGTGCTGCGCCGTGTGGTTGCGCATCAGCGGCGTGAACACGCCCAGCTGCAGCCACCGCAGCAGCAGATCCTCCGTGGTGTTGCAGCTGAAGCCGCCCAGGTCGGCGCCGCAGTACAGGAAGCCGCACATGTTCAGGCTCGGCATCATCTTCAGGTTCATCAGCAGGTGGCTCCACCAGGAGGAGTTGTCGCCCTGCCACACGCCGCCGTAGCGGTGCGCGCCCACATAGGAGGAGCGGGAGAACAGCAGGAACCGCTTGTCCGGGTCATAGGCCCGGAAGCCCTCCGCCGCAGCGCGGGTCATGTTCATGCCGTAGAGGTTGTGCACCCGGTCGTGGCGCACCCGCCTGCCGTCCAGCTCGTGATAGAACCGCCGGTAGTCCGCCGGGCTGTTGGCGATGTTCACGAAGGCGTCCTTCAGCGCGAAGGTCTCGTCGATGCCCAGGTTGCCGCCACGGTGCCTGTCCGCCATGGCATAGGCCTCCTGCAGGCTCTCCTCGGAGTAGAACAGCGCGGGCTCGTTCATGTCGTTCCAGAAGCCCTCGATGCCCGCGTCCATCAGCCGGTGATACCTGCTGCCGAACCACTGCCGCACATCGGGCCGCAGGAAGTCCGGGAAGTAGCTGCGCCCGGGCCACACCGCGCCCACGAACAGGGAGCCGTCCTCCTTCTTGCAGAAGAAGTCCTGCTGCACACCCTCGTCGCAGATGTCGTAGCCCTCCTCCTGCTTCACGCCCGCGTCGATGATGGGCACCAGTCGGATGTGCTCCTCCCGCAGCGCCCGGGCCAGACCAGGCAGGTCGGGGAAGTTGTCCTGGTTCCAGGTGAAGTCCTTGAAGTCCTGCATGTAGTCGATGTCCATGCTCACGCCGTCCAGGGGGATGTGGCGGCTGCGGTGCTCCGAGACGATGGTGCGCAGCTCCTCCTCCGTGGCGTAGCCCCAGCGGCTCTGAATGTAGCCCAGGGCCCACTTGGGCGGCATGTAGCTGCGCCCCGTCAGCTGACGGAACTGGCGGCACAGGTCGATCATGCTCTCGCCCTCGATGAGGTACAGGGACACATCGCCGCCGGTGGAGGTGATGACCGCCTCCCGCCGGTGGGTGTAACCCAGGTCGAAGATGACCTCGCCCGGGTCGTCCACATAGACGCCGAAGCACTTCTCCGGCCCGAAGAACAGCACCAGGTTGTGGCTGGCGTACAGGCTGGCCTTGTTCTCGGTGTGGGAGAAATCGTCGGAGTTCCAGGCCCGGTAGAGATGTCCGCGCTTGTTGATGCCGCGCACGCTCTCGCCCAGGCCGAAGATCATGTCCTCCTCCGAGAGCGGCAGGGAGAAGGACACGGCGGTGCCCTCCTGACGCGTGGTGAAGTGCGGGACGGGGGCCGCCTCGGGCGTCAGGGTCAGCACCGTGCTGTCCGTGGGGAAGGGCGTTCCGAAATCGTATCTGCGAATCATGACTTCTGTCAGCGCTCCTTGCTGTGATGGGATGCGGGGTACCTCAGAATAGTTTTCGCTGTTCCCCGGGCGAATCCCTGCCGCGCTGAAGATTTTCCCCCGGGCGTAAGATGGCAGCGTTCACCGGATTTTCAAGAAACTGCCACCGGGGCTTCACCTTTCGTCCATGTGCCGGTCTTTCCTGGCGGCTACACTTATCCCTGCGCCCGCCGGAGCGGAAAGCACAGCGGGCGGGAACCGTGCCATAACACAGGATGGGAGGCCATGAAGCCCATGAGGGAAGCAACCGTCAACGACGCCGAACGTGCCCTGCGCAACGGCAGGAAAAAGGGAAAGAAGCGCTGGAAGACCATCCTTCGCCGCCTGGTGGTGACCGTGGTGCTGCTGGCGGTGCTGGCGCTGGCAGGGCTGCTGGGCATCCGGGCGCTGCGGCAGGAGTATGCCGTGACCTATGACGGCTACACCGCCGCCATCGGCAGCATCACCAATGCGCTGTCCTATTCCGGCAGCCTGCAGCTGGTGAACAGCGCCACCTATACCGCCGGCTCCGGCGCGACGGTGCGCAGCGTCTATGTCGCCGAGGGCGACCGGGTGCAGGCCGGGGATAAGCTGATGCGGCTCTCCAGCGGCGAGACCGTCACAGCGGGCTTTGACGGCACCATCAATCAGGTGTACGCCGCGCCGGGGGATGAGGTGAACGCCAACGCCTCTCTGGTGCAGCTGGCGGACTTTATCCACATGAAGGTGTCGCTGCGGATTGATGAGTACGACATCGCGCAGGTGGGCGTGGGCACCGCCTGCCGGGTGACCACCACCGCCACCTCCCAGACCTTCGACAGCGAGATTTCCTCCATCAACTATATCTCCTCCTCCACCGGCAGCGTGGCCTCCTATACCGCCACGGTGCTTGTGGAGGTGGGGGACGGCATCTATCCGGGCATGCAGGTAACCGTCACCATTCCGAAGGAGGAGGCGGAGAACGTGGTGGTGCTCAAGGAGGAGGCGCTCAGCTTCACCGATACCAACAGCGCCTTTGTCTACATGAAGGCTGCGGACGGCACCATGACGGAGGTGCCCGTGGAGGTCGGCGTGAGCAACGGCAACTATGTGGAAATCCGCAGCGGGCTCCGCGAGGGGGACACCGTGTACGCCGTCGCAAAGACCACGACGACCACCTCGGGCGGGCTGCTCTCGGGGCTGTTCGGCAGCATGCCCATGGGGAACATGGGTGCCGGCACGACCCGGAACGCCGGCGGCTACAGCGGCGAAAAGACCAACCGCAACAGCGGTGACTTCGGCGGCGATTTCGGCGGCGCCCCCGGACGGAATTGAGGTGCCCCATGACCGAAGCGCAGCATGAGCCCTTCTTTGAGATGCGGGGCATCAACAAATATTACCAGATGGGCGAGGAGAGCGTTCACGTCCTCCGGGACGTGGCGCTGACCATCCGGGAGGGGGAGTACCTGTCCGTGCTCGGCCCCTCCGGCAGCGGCAAGTCCACGCTGATGAACATCATCGGCTGTCTGGATGTGGCGACCTCCGGCAGCTACATCCTGCACGGCACGCCCATCGAGGAGCTGAACGACACCGAGCTGGCCCACCTGCGCAGCCGGGAGATCGGCTTCATCTTCCAGAACTCCCAGCTGCTGCCCCGGCTGACGGCGCTGAAGAACGTGGAGCTGCCCCTGATCTACGCGGGGGTGACGCCCCGGGAGCGGAGGCGGCGGGCCCAGGAGCTGCTGGAGCGGGTGGGGCTCGGCGACCGGATGAACCACCTGCCCAACCAGCTCTCCGGCGGACAGCAGCAGCGCGTCGCCATCGCCCGGGCCCTGGTGGGCAATCCCTCCATCCTGCTGGCGGACGAGCCCACCGGCGCCCTTGACCAAAAGACCGGACGGCAGGTCATGAGCCTGTTTCAGGAGCTGAATGGCGAGGGGCGCACCATCATCATGATTACCCATGACATGCACATCGCCGCCTACGCGCACCGGGTGGTGCACATCATCGACGGCGTGCTGACGGAAGGAGGTCAGACGGACGATGCTTAAGTCCCTCCGGGGCACCCTGCTGATGCTCTGGGAATGCGTCAGCATGTCCATCGCCAACATCCGGGGCAGCCGTGTCCGCTCCTTCCTGACCATTCTGGGCATCATGATCGGCGTCACCGCCGTGATTGCCCTGATCACCACGGTCAACGGCGTGTCCGGCTCCCTGTCCTCGTCCTTTACTTCCATGGGTGCCGGCACCCTGACGGTCGCGGTGTCCGGCAGCGACCTGAAGTCCGGCATGACCGCCGATGACCTGAGATGGCTGAGCGAGCTGGACGAGGTTGACGGCATCACGCCCACCGTGTCCGTGTCGGCCCGGGTCAGCCACGGCGGCAGCTATGAGAGCAGCGTATCCATCTCCGGCAAGAACGCCTACTACTTCCGCACCAATGACGTGGTGCTCCGGGGCCGGGCGCTGAACTACGTGGATGAGGACAACCGCTCCTACGTCTGCCTGATTGATCAGGACATGGTGGACACCTTCTTCTTCGGCGTCGATCCGGTGGGGGAGCAGCTGTACATCAACGGCATTCCCTTCCTGGTGGTGGGGCTGTTCTCCTCGGAGGGCACCGAGAGCCTGGTCAGCCTGTTCTCGGGCAGCAGCGACATCCTCATCCCCTACACCACCGCCCTGAAGATGAACAACGCCAGCGACCTGACCAGCTTCACCGTCTACCTGGCGGACGGCGTGGATTCCTCCGACGCCTCCGAGGTCATCGAGGCGGAGATGGACAGCATGTTCAGCTTCGAGGAGGACTGCTTCACCATCACCACCATGAGCAGCGTGGAGGACACCATGGAGGAGCTGCTCTCCATGATGACCATGCTGCTGGCGGGCATCGCCTCCATCGCGCTGGTGGTGGGCGGCATCGGCATCATGAACATGATGCTCACC
>JAEDKS010000270.1 GCA_016295665.1 Clostridia bacterium | reverse complement strand
CACACAGGCGATGAATACGCCGTCCACATTGCGGTACCGGCAGTGCTCCAGGTAGGTCATGCCCGTGCGGGCAATGTGGTGGTTGATAAAGGTGATATCGTAGCCCTGCCGCTCGCTTTCCCGCTTGAAGGCGTTGAGGAGGGATGCGAAGAACGCGTGAGTCAGACCGGATTGCCGCTCGTCATTGAACAGCACGCCCAGGTTATAGGAGCGGTTGGTCTTGAGGGTTCGGGCAATGGCGTTGGGGTAGTAGCCGATCTCCCGGGCGGTACGATGCACCAGCTCCCGCGTCTTGGCGCTGATGTCCGAATAGTCGTTGAACGCCTTGCTGACCGTAGAAACCGACAAACCGCACCGGGCAGATACATCCTTGATGGTGACAGCCATAGTTTCTGCTCCTGCTCAGCGTCTGCTGCAACTAAATCGATTTCGTTGTGTATAGTATAGTGCACCTTTGGCCGTTTTGCAAGGGTTTCGGCGAAATTTTTTAGAAAAATTTTCGAAGCGACCGGATCGGCCATGATTCGCGCCCGCCGCCCGGGGCGGATGCGGCGTCCCTGTCCGGCCCGTTTTGGAAGAACTTTATTTTGGGGGTTGAATTTTTCAGCATATGGGTTTATTTTGGTTTATATGGCCAGTTCGATAAGGAGGAACCACCCATGCGCTACGGATATTTCGACGACGCCAGGAGGGAGTACGTCATCACCACGCCGCGCACGCCGCTGCCGTGGATCAACTACCTGGGCTGCGAGAACTTCTTCAGCCTGATTTCCAACACCGCCGGGGGCTACAGCTTCTGCCGGGATGCCAAGCTGCTGCGCCTGACCCGCTACCGCTACAACAACACCCCCGCCGACAGCGAGGGCCACCGCTTCTACATCAAGGATGAAGGCGTGGTCTGGAACCCCGGCTGGCAGCCCGTCCAGACCGAGCTGGACGCCTACACCTGCCGCCACGGCATGGGCTACACCGTCATCGAGGGCAAAAAGAACGGCGTCCGCGCCGCACAGGAGATGTTCGTGCCCATCGGCGACAATGCCGAGGTCATCCGCCTGACCCTCGCCAATGAGGACGCCGCGCCCCACAGCCTCCAGCTGTTCAGCTATGTGGAGTTCTGCCTGTACAACGCCGTCGATGACGCGAACAACTTCCAGCGCAACTACTCCACCGGCGAGGTGGAGGTGGAGGACGGCGCCATCTATCACAAGACCGAGTACCGCGAGCGCCGCCGGCACTACACCGTCTTTGCCGCCAATCAGACCCCTGACGGCTTCGACACCAGCCGGGACGCCTTCCTGGGCGCGTACCGGGGCCCGGCCAATCCGCTGGCCGTGGAGCAGGGCGCCTGCACGGGCAGCATCGCCCATGGCTGGTCGCCGGTGGGCGTGCATCAGTTCAATATCACCCTGCAGCCCGGCGAACAGCGCAGCCTGATTTTCGTCCTGGGCTTCGTGGAAAACAACCGGGAGGACAAGTGGGCCGCGCCGGGGGTCATCAACAAGACCCGCGCCCATGCGCTGCTCAGCCGCTACAGCACCGACGAGCAGGTGGACGCTGCCCTGTCTGCCCTGCGGGAATACTGGGACGGGCTTCTGTCCCGGTTCTCCCTCACCTGCGGCGACGAGAAGCTCAGCCGCATGGTCAACGTCTGGCACCAGTACCAGTGCATGGTCACTTTCAACATGAGCCGCAGCGCCAGCTATTACGAGAGCGGCACGGGCCGCGGCATGGGCTTCCGGGACTCCTGCCAGGATCTGCTGGGCTTCGTCCACCTGATCCCCGAGCGGGCCCGGGAGCGCATCCTGGACATCGCCGCCACGCAGTTTGCCGACGGCAGCAGCTACCATCAGTACCAGCCTCTGACCAAGAAGGGCAACGCCGACATCGGCGGCGGCTTCAATGACGACCCCCTGTGGCTCATTGCCGCCGTCAGCGTGTACGTGCGGGAAACGGGCGATACGTCCATCCTGCAGGAGCAGGTGGCCTTCGACTGCGACATGGCCAACACCGCCCCGCTGATGGAGCACCTGCGCCGCAGCTTCAACTACACCGTCACCCACAAGGGCCCGCACCGGCTGCCCCTCATCGGTCGGGCGGACTGGAACGACTGCCTAAACCTGAACTGCTTCTCGGAAGAGCCCGGG
>JAEDKS010000073.1 GCA_016295665.1 Clostridia bacterium | reverse complement strand
CTCCGCCCTCTCCAGCTCAAACCAGAACGTGGTTCCCTCGCCCTCGACGCTGTCCACGCCATACGCCACGCCGTGCTGCTCTAAAATGGTCTGAACGATGTTCAGCCCCAGCCCGCTGCCCACGATGGCGCGGCGGTGGGACTCCTGGGCGCGGTAGTAGCGGTTCCAGATCATGGGCAGCTCCTCGGCGGGGATGCCCTTGCCGGTGTCGGACACGGACACCCGCACTCGGTTGCCCCTCATCTCCTGGGTGACCGCCACCACCCTGTCCGCCCCGGTGTAGGTCAGGGCGTTGCCGATCAGGTTGTACACCACCTGCCCGATGCGGTTCTCGTCGGCGGTGACCAGCAGGTGCTCCCCGGGGGCGAAGCGGATGTCGTAGCCGTCCTTCGCCACCAGATGGCCCACCCGGGTGATGATGGCCTCCACGCTGGCTGTCAGGTCGAACACGGCGGGCTGCATGGGCACGGTGCCGCTCTGGAGCCGGGAGAAGTCCAGCAGCTCGTTGACGAGGGTGGAGAGCCGGGTGGTCTCGTCGATGATGATCTGCATGTTGTCGGGGGTGGCCTCGCCGGGCATGTCGCGCACCATCTCCGCGTAGCCGCCGATCATGGTCAGCGGCGTGCGCAGGTCGTGGCTGACGTTGGCGATCAGCTCGTGCTGCAGGTGCTCCACCTGATTCAGCTCCCGGGCGGCGGCGGAGAGGGTGGCGTTGAGCCCGGCGATCTCGCGGTAGGTGTCGGCGTGCGGGGGCTGCTCGAAGCGGCCCCGGGAGAGGCTCCGGGCGGCGTCGCTGGTCTCGATGATGGGCCGCGCCACCTTCCGGGAGATCAGGAACGCCAGCAGCAGCGCCCCCACCAGCACGATGCAGGTGATGGTGAACAGCTGGTAGTTGAGCGCCTCCACCGTGGAGGTGACGGGCGTGATGAGCGCCCCCAGCAGCAGCGTGCCCCCGCCGGACGCGATGGACACATGGCGCACGTAGAGCAGCGTCATGGTCAGGGCGTTCTCGTCCATCTCGGGCACGGGGCCGTAGAAGCGGCTGGCGTTGAAGCGGTTGTTGCCGCCGAAGGGGTTGATGGCGTAGTACTCAATCAGCGCCTCGCCCTCCTCCTTCGCCGCCATGGCGGACCAGGACAGGTAATCCCGGGCGCTCATGTGATGGATGAGGCAGAACTGCTGCCCCTCCACGGAAAAGACGGGCGCCATCGCGTCGTCCAGCAGCAGGGCGCACAGGTCGTTCTGTTTGCACAGATAGCTTGCCAGCTCGCCCACGTCCTCGTTGTCCAGGTTCTGCACCAGAATGTCCCCGACCTTCGTCACCTGCCGCTGCTTGTAGGCGCGGTAGAAGTCATCCAGCAGCCAGAACTGGAACACCCACAGCAGCATGATGATGAACGCCACGAAAAGCACCAGATACAGCATGATGCTGCTTCTGATGCCGGGCCGGGGGCGTGACCGGCGGGAGTCCCGGGGCCGCTCATTTCTTTTCGAAGCGGTATCCGACACCCCGGAGGGTCGTGATGTACTCGGCATAGGGTCCCAGCTCCTTGCGCAGCAGCTTGATGTGCGTGTCCAGCGTGCGGTCATCGCCGAAGAAGTCGTAGCCCCAGACCTCCGACAGCAGCTTTTCCCGCGTCAGGGCGATGCCCCGGTTGCGCACCAGATAGAACAGCAGGTCGTACTCCTTGGGGCTCAGGTCGAGCTGTCTGCCGCCGATGGACACCAGCCGGGCGGCGAAGTCGATGGTCAGGTCGGGCGCGATGGTGAGCCGATCCTCGGGCGCGGCGGAGGACGCGGCGGCGGCGCGCTTGAGGATGGCGCCCACGCGCATCATCAGCTCCCGGGGGGAGAAGGGCTTGACCACATAGTCGTCGATGCCCAGCTCAAAGCCGTGGATGCGGTCGTACTCCTCGCCCCGGGCGGAGAGCATCAGCATGGGCACCTCGGAGAACTTGCGGATTTCCCGGCAGGCAGAAAAGCCGTCCAGCTCGGGCATCATCACGTCCATGATGACCAGATCGTACCGCTTTTCGCGGCACTTCTCCACGGCGGTCATGCCGTTGTCGGCCTCCTCCACCTCGTACCCCTCGAACACGGCGTACTTGCGGATCAGGTCCCGGATCAGCTTCTCGTCGTCCACAATCAGTAAGGTCATGGTGCCGCCTCCTGCCTCGTCGGATGGGTTATCCATTATCATAGTATAGTGCATCCCGCGCCAAAAAGCAAATGGGCGCCGCTCAGGGCAGGCGCAGCGTCAGGGAGAGGCTGCTGTCCAGCCGGAGCACCCGGAGCGTCATTCGGTCCCCGGTGTCCGCGCGCTCCAGCAGCAGCGCGTCCAGCCCGGCGATGCCCGACAGGGGCGTGTCGTCCAGCGCGAGCAGGGTGTCGCCGGGCTGAATGCCGCAGCGGTCGGCGGGGCTGTTCTCCATGACCGCCAGCACCACCAGCGCGCCGTCCTCCTCCTGCAGCAGCAGGCCGAGGGCATCCAGCGGGGAGACGGCCCCGTCCTCCTCCGGCGCCCGCAGCCCCGGAAGGAGCACCGACAGGCCCAGCACCACCAGGAGCAGCGCCCCCAGCGCGCCCCACATCCACCTGCGCATGGCGATTCCCTCCTCTGCGGTATGATACCGGAAAGCATACGGGGTCAATGTGACGGGCGCGTGATGTGCCCATGACATGGAAATGAATTTGCGCAACGCGCCCGGGTGTGCTATAATGGTCACGGCAGCAACACGGAGGGAGGGCTTTCCTTGCAGAGAAAATCCGCGCTGGGCGGCTGCACCGCCACGGGGGCGCTGAAGCTGATCGCGCTTGTGTTCATGATGATTGACCACGCGGGCAAGATGGTCTTTGGCAACGCCATCGACCTGCGCCTGCTGGGCCGGGTCGCGTTCCCGATCTACGTCTGGTGCATGGTGGTGGGCGCGCACTATACCCGCAGCTTTCCGCGCTACCTTTTGCGGCTGGGCGTGCTGTTTCTGGTGTCGCAGCCCATCTACATGGTGGCGCTGAACCACCCCTGGACGGAGCCGAACGTGTTCCTGACGCTGATGGTGGGCCTGTGCGGCCTGTGGGGCCTGCGGGAGAAGCGCTGGGGCAGTCAGGTGTGGGCGCCGCTGTGTGCGCTGGTGGCCGCGGAGCTGCTGGGCTGTGACTACGGCTGGCGGGGCGTGCTGCTGATGATGCTGCTGTGGGCGGTGCGGGACAGCCGGGGCGGCATCGCGGCGGTGATGGTGGCGTTCTGCCTGTTCTGGGGCAGCACCTCCGCCACGCTGAACAGCATCTTCGGCCTGAGCCTGGCCTGGGCGCGGCAGACGCCCTGGACGGGTCTGCTGAGCCCCTGGCTGAAGCTGCAGGGCATGGCGATTCTGGCCCTGCCCATCCTGCTCCTGCCCCTGAAGCGGGACTTCCGGCTGCCCGCGTGGCTGGGCTACGCCATCTACCCGGCGCATCTGGTGGCGCTCCTCGTCATGGAGGGCGTGATGCTTGACACGGGCTGGGCGGCGGTGCTGGCGCGGTGGACGGAGCTGGTGGTGACGCCGGTGATGCGCCTGTTCGGCCTGTGACGGAGAGGCGGCAGGACAGGAAAAAGGACGATGCCCCGGAGCGCGGTGCGTCGTCCTTTTGCGATGGCTGTGGGGAAGGAGGTCAGCGCCGCTTGTTGCGGTACATGGCCTCGTCCATGCGCTTGAAGAAGCTGTCGATGGTGTCGGCGTTCCGGGCGAAGTAAGCGGTGCCGATGGACAGGGAGAGGGTGAAGGGGTGCTCCCCGGAGCTGTTGTACGCATCCAGCCGGTTCAGGATGGCCTTGACCACGTCGTCCACCACCTCGCCCTCCTCCAGCAGGGTGACGATGACGAACTCATCGCCGCCGAAGCGGGTGGCGACGGTCTGCCCGGAGATGGCCTCCCGCAGCACCAGCCCCAGGTCGTGCAGCGCGTCGTCGCCCGCCAGATGCCCGTAGGTGTCGTTGAGCTGCTTGAAGCGATCCACGTCGATCATGATGCAGGCGAGGCGCCGTCGGCTGTCCTCCCGCTGCACCTCGCGGATGGCCTGGGACAGGTAGTTGTTGAGGTACTGCCGGTTGAACACGCCGGTGAGCGGGTCGATGTAGGCCAGCTCGTTCTGCAGCACCACCTGCATGGCGGCGAAGCCGATGGCGATGCACACGCTCAGGGCGGAGAGCCGCTCGTTGATGAGCTGCGCCACGCACCCCAGCGTCATGGGCAGCAGGAACACGTAGATGGGGGAGAAGGTGTAGCGCTTGTCGTAGTGCCGGTAGACCAGAAAGCGGATGAGGCTGTAGCCCACGTACCCCAGCGTGATCCAGAAGGCGGCGGCGCCGATGGGGAGGCGGCGGTACACGCAGTCATGGCCCACGGTGAAGATCACGTCATGGAACAGGTTGACGAGGGCGCACACGATGACGCACCCCGCCGGCAGCGCCACCAGCGCGCCGCGCCAGCCCAGCATGTGCCGGAGGGTGCCGTGGATGCGCAGCTCCATGTACGAGCACCAGAGCAGGATGATGGAGGGCATGGCGATAAAGTAGAACACGTTGAGCAGGTACCCCAGCTCCCGGGAGAAAAGAAAGACGTTGTCGTTGACGAAGTTGGCGCAGATGTCGGTGAGGCAGAGGGTGAGGTTGATAATCATCAGGTGCTGCATCACCCGCTGCTCCAGCCGCAGATGGGCGGTGGAGGACAGCTTGTGCCCGAAGATGAGCAGCAGCAGCAGCAGCGCGCCCACGGAATCCAGCAGCACATTGGCCCAGAGCAGTTCGGACATGGACGCCCCTCCTTCCGGCAAAAGAATGGAACACGAAAACGAAGATGGATTATCTATCCTATTATAGCACATTTTTCGCCATTTCCAACAGGTTTTTTGCAAAATAGGAGAAATTGTCGAAATTGGCGAAAAACGACGGAAACAGGCAGGAAAAAGGCGCCTCATCGCCAATTTCTGATAGGGACGGTGCCCGGGAGGGGCACACGATATGATAGGATGAGGATGAAGCAAATATGCAGAGGATGACATTATGCGGCGCCTGGGAGATGCGGGCGTCGGACGAGTGCGCCTGGCGACGGGCGCAGGTGCCCGGCTCCGTGTACGCCGACCTGCTCGCGGACGGGGCCATGGAGGATCCCTTCTGGCGGGACAACGAGCTGAAGGCCTTCCCGCTGATGCGGAAGGACTGGTGCTACCGCCGCCGCTTCACGGTGCCGGAGGGGCTGCTGGAAAGCCGCCGGGTGCTGCTGGTCTGCGAGGGGCTGGACACGCTGGCCCATGTGCGCCTGAACGGCAGCGCGGTGGGGGACGCGGACAACATGCACGTCACCTGGGAGTGGGACGTGAAGCCCCTGCTCCACGCGGGGGAGAACGAGATCGAGATCGACTTTGACTCCCCGGTGAACTACGCCCTCGCCGAGGATGCCAAGCGCCCCTGCTGGGGCTCCACGGACGCGGTGCCGGGCTTTTCGCACATCCGCAAGGCGCACTGCATGTTCGGCTGGGACTGGGGCCCCCGCCTGCCCGACGCGGGCATCTGGCGGCCCATCTCGCTGGTGGGGGTGGATGCGGGGCGCATCCTGAGCGTGCAGGTGCTGCAGCACCACGAGGCGGATCGCGTGACGCTGGAGGTGCAGCCGGAGATCGAGGGCATGGGCCTGTGGACGGCGCGGGTCACCGCCCCGGACGGGCAGGTGCTGACCGCCGACGAGGCGGGCCGCGTGGTCATCGACCAGCCGGAGCTGTGGTGGCCCCGGGGCTATGGCGCACAGCCGCTGTACACCGTCACCGTCACGCTCTCCGGCCCCTCGGGCGACATGGACACCTGGACGCGCCGCATCGGCCTGAGGACGCTGTGGGTCAGCCGGGAGAAGGACGCCTGGGGCGAGGAGTTCTGCCACATCGTGAACGGCGTGAAGGTGTTCGCCATGGGCGCGGACTACATCCCGGAGGACAACATCCTCTCCCGGGTCAATCCGGAGCGCACCCGCCGCCTGCTGGAGGACGCGGCGCTGGCGAACATGAACGCCGTCCGCGTCTGGGGCGGCGGCTACTACCCGGACGACTTCTTCTTCGACATCTGCGACGAGCTGGGCCTGATGGTGTGGCTGGATCTGATGTACGCCTGCTCCTTCTATGACCTGACCCCGGCCTTCGAGCGCTCCATCCGCCTGGAGACGGAGCAGAACATCCGCCGCCTCCGGCATCATGCCAGCCTGGCCCTGATCTGCGGCAACAACGAGATGGAGGGCTTCATGGGCGACGCGCAGCGGGCGCTGGTGAACGGCACGGACGACTGCGGCCCCAAGCGGTGGAGCCACGTGGCGGACTACACCAAGATGTACGAGTACATCCTGCCGGAGATCTGCAAGCGGCTGGCGCCCCAGACGTTCTGGTGGCCCTCCAGCCCCAGCAGCGGCGGCTGCTTCGACACGCCCAACGACCCGAACCGGGGCGATGTGCACTACTGGGCGGTGTGGCACGGCGAGAAGCCCTTCACCGAGTACCGGAAGTTCCACTTCCGCTACGCCTCCGAGTTCGGCTTCCAGTCCTTCCCCTGCCTGAAAACCGTGGAGCGCTTCACCCTGCCGGAGGATCGGAACATCTTCAGCCGCATCATGGAGCGCCACCAGCGCAACCAGGCGTCCAACGGCAAGATCATGGCCTACATGGCCCAGACCTTCCGCTATCCCCAGGGCTTTGACAACCTGCTCTACGCCTCGCAGCTGCTGCAGGCGGAGGCCATCCGCTACGGCGTGGAGCACTGGCGGCGGAACCGGGGGAGGTGCATGGGCGCCATCATCTGGCAGCTGAACGACTGCTGGCCCGTGGCGAGCTGGGCGTCCATCGACTACTACGGGCGCTGGAAGGCGCTGCACTACGCGGCGAAGCGGTTCTTCGCGCCGGTGCTGCTCTCCTGCGAGGAGCAGGGCGAATTGAGCCAGAACCCGAAGATCAACGAGTTCCACCCCGCGCCCATCGAGCGGAGCATCCACCTGAACGTGACCAACGAGACCCGCGCTCCCTTTGCGGGCACGGTGGTGTGGGCGCTGCGCCGCCCGGACGCCTCCGTCATCGAGGAGGGCCGGGAGGAAGTGAACGTCCCCGCCCTGTCCGCCCTGTGGCTGGACAAGCGGGACTTCGGGGACACCTCCGTCACGGGCACCTACGCCAGCTTCGCGCTGCTGGGGGAGAACGGGGTCATCAGCGAGGGCACCGCGCTGTTCTGCGCGCCCAAGCACTTCGACTTCCTTGACCCGCACCTCACCGTGCGCACGGAGGGCGACGAGATCATCGTGACCGCCGATGCCTACGCCCGTCAGGTGTGGGTGGAGAGCGACGACGCCGACCTGCTCCTGTCGGACAACTGCTTCGACCTGAACGCCGGGGAGAAGCGGGTTCGGGTGCTGCGGGGCGGCACATCGGGCCTGCGCGTGCGCAGCGTGTGGAGTCTGGACAAGGCATAAGCAAAGCAAAGGCCGCCCTGTCGCGCAAGCGGCAGGGCGACCGATGGTTTTGGGGGATAATGTGCGGGGAATCCGGGCGTCACGCCTTCGCGGCGGTCTGCCGGGCGGCCCCCCGGATTTCCCCGGCCTTCGTCAGGGCGATCTTGGTAATGACCGGGCCGCACAGCTCGTAGATGAGCGTGCCGGAGAGCACCACGGCGTTGATGACGTCGGCGTACTCGGGCAGGGCGGTCATGGACATGCGGGCCATGCCGATGGCGACGCCGGCCTGCGGAATCAGCGTGAGGCCCAGGTAGCGGACGATGCTGCCGTCGCAGCGCTGGGTCACGGCACCGACGGTGGCGCCCAGCACCTTGCCGGCGGCGCGGGCCAGCACGTAGCACACGCCAACCACGCCCACCGTGGGCAGCACGGACAGGTTCAGGTTGGCACCGCTGAGCACGAAGAACAGCAGGAACAGCGGCGGGGTGAACCGGTCAACCTGTTCGAGCATGGCATCAGACTGGTGGCTCAGGTTAATCATGGTGGCGCCCACCATCATGCAGACCAGCAGGCTGCTCAGGTCGAGCACCTCGCTCAGGCCCACGGCGGCGAACACGATCATGATGGACAGGGCCAGCTTCTTGCCCCGGGAGTGGAAGAAGGGAATGACCAGCGTGAGCAGGAAGCCCAGCACCACGCCCAGTCCCAGGGAGCAGACGATCTGCGCCAGGGGCTTGACCAGCAGCGTCATGACGGACAGGGGCGAGCCGTCCACCAGCGTGCGGGCAATCGCCATCATGATGGCGTAGAGCATGAGGCCCAGCGCGTCGTCCATGGCGACCACGGGCAGCAGCATTTTGGTCACGGGGCCGCTTGCCTTGTACTGGCGCACGACCATGAGGGTGGCGGCGGGCGCGGTGGCGGCGGCGATGGCGCCCAGCGCCAGGCACAGCGGCAGATCCTGCCCGGTGAGCAGCAGGGTCAGGAACACCAGGAGCGAGGCGGTGCAGCCCTCAAAGGCGGTGATGACGATGGGCTTGATGCCGATCTCCCGCAGGTAGGAGAGCTTGAACTCCGAGCCGATGGAGTAGGCGATGAAGCCCAGCGCCACGTTGGAGATGATGGCGAGGCTGCTGTTCATCTCAGGGGTCATGACGCCCAGCACATAGGGCCCCACCAGCAGTCCGGCGATGAGGTAGCCGGTCACATCCGGCAGACGAATCAGCTTGATGAAGCGCGTCATCAAAAGGCCCACGGCCATGGCGACGGACAGGGCCAGCAGGATGTTGCTCATTTTGTCTTATCCAGTCCTTCCACATAGCTTGTCGGCAGGCAGAAGCAAATGCCCGTGTCGGGCTTGTCCAGGCCGCCGGTGGCGCGGTTGACGATGTCCGTCAGCTCCTTGAGCTGCTCGTCTCGGATGATGGCGAACATGGTCTTGGAGCGCTTGCGCTCCGGGTTGTAGAAGTGGCGGAGCAGGCCCATCATGGGCAGGTCCACGTTGTCGTCGCCGTCGAGGACGCGCATCATGCCGGTGGAATCCAGAATGGTGGCGCCGCTGATGCCCTTCTCCAGCATGCCCTCCAGAATGCTTTCGAGGCACTCCACCTTGTTGAGCACGAGAACAAACATCTGCATCGAATCAAACCTCCTTTTGTCCCTTGCAGATGAAGATTGTACCACTTTGCCCGCGTTTGTCAATTCATCCTGAGAGAAAGCGCGGGCAATTCTCATCATTTTCTCATGAAGAACTTCCCGATTTCACAAGCAAAGCGCGCCGGAGTGTGGTATCATAGGGATGTCGGCAGGAGCCGGCGGAAAGGACGGAAGAAACCATGGCAAGCTACACGATTGAAGATATCGAGCTCATCCGCCGCAAGAGCGGCATCAGCTATCAGGAGGCGGTGGCGCTGCTGGACTACCACAACGGCAACGTGGCCCGGGCGCTGATCGACCTGGAGCGCAACGGGCGCATCCTGCCCGAGAGCGAGCAGAGGAAGGCGGAGAAGCAGGAGAGCGGGGAAGCGAAGAACGGCTTCATGGCGTTCCTGCAGAAGCTGTACCGGATGCGGGTGAAGGTCACCAAGGCGGACACCACGGTGGCGAACCTGTCGTGCCTGTTCGTGGGCGGCGCGCTGCTTCTGAGCCCGTGGACGGTCATCATCTCCCTGATCATCTCGGCGGTGATGGGCTACAAGGTGACGTATGTGAAGAACGACCCCGCCTTCGCCTCCGAGAACCTGGAGCGCACGGTGCGCAACGCGGCGCAGAACGCGAAGAACACCGCCAACGACTTCGCCCGGGGCTTTCAGGACGCCATGAAGGGCGAGGGCGACAAGGCTCAGAGCAGGGAGCGCAGCGCCGATCCCGCGCAGGACATCCGCGAGGGCGTGGAGGAGCTGAAGCAGGACGCGGCGAAGGAAGCCTCTGACCGCAGCTACTACCAGTCCAACCCCGCCGCCACCACCTTCCACACCACCTACACCGGCACGGCGCCCACCATTCAGGTGCCCGTGAAGGTGGAGAGCACCGACGGCGACGTGTCCGTGGACAGCGAGTCCGACGGTCACAACAGCGCCACCATCGGCTAAGCGAAGCCATGAAGCGCCCCGGGCAGACCGGGCGCGGTACCCCCACCGGGGCGGGGCCGCGCACCGGCCTGCCCTGTCGTGCGCTGCGGAGGGAGGAAAAACCGGTGCAGACGGAGAAGAAAAGCATGCCGGAGAAGCGGGGGCAGCGGAGCCGCTTCCGCCGGGCGAGGGGCTGGCTGCTGTTCTGGTGCCTGTTCATCGGCATCGGCGCGGTGGGCGGCGCTACCCTGATGCTCATCGACCCCACGGGGCGCCTGATGGGCATGGATGTGCTGCTGCCCTGCTTTCAGGTGCTGCCCCTGGCGGAATGGCTGTATCAGGACTATGTGTTTCCCGGCATCGCGCTGCTGCTGGTGAACGGGCTGCCGAACCTGATCGCCGCGCTGCTCCTGCTGCGGGAGAAGCGGCTGGGCATCGTGCTGGGCGGCGTGTTCGGCGTGACGCTGATGCTGTGGATCTGCATCCAGTTCGTCATCTTCCCCCTGAACTTCATGTCCACCAGCTACTTCCTCTTTGGGCTGGCGCAGGCGTGCACCGGGTATGCCGCCTGGGTGTTCCGGGCGCAGGAGCAGTTCCGCTTCGACCCCGCGGCCTATCCCCGGGTCGGGACGAACGGGCGGGAGCTGGTGGTGTACTTCTCCCGCATGGGCTACACCCGGAAGGTGGCCTGGGAGACGGCGAACCGGACGGGCGCGGTGATCCGGGAGCTGCGCACGCCCGAGCGGACGGAGGGCACGCTGGGGTTCTGGTGGTGCGGGCGCTTCGGGCTGCACCGGATGCCCATGCCGCTGGAGAAGCTGGACGTGGATGTGGGGCGCTTTGACCATGTGACGATCGTGACGCCCATCTGGGTGTTCTCCCTGTGTGCGCCGGTGCGGCAGTTCTGCCGGGAGGCGGCGGGGAAGCTGAGGAGCGTGGACTATGTGCTGGTGCACCACATGAAGTGCCGCTTCGAGGGCGTGGCGGAGGAGATGGACGCGCTGCTGCATCAGCGCCGTCATCATCTTTCGTCCGTGTGCTGCCGCCGGGG
>JAEDKS010000072.1 GCA_016295665.1 Clostridia bacterium | reverse complement strand
CGTACTTGGCTGGACACGGCCCGGGAGCATAGGTCGCCGCCGGATTCCAAATGGCGCTTTCACGAAAGTGGGAGCGCTTTTTTGTGCACTTTGACGGTTGACGGTGATGTACGAATTGTTTTATACTGCAAACGTGGCAGAAAAATGGAAAATTGTCAAAGGTTCCAGCCAACAGAAGGAGGCGATACCCTTGGGACGGTAAGAAAGACGGAATAGAGAACAACAAAAAAACTATGGTGAATGCTGAGTCATAACGGAAACAACCACGTCTACAGCTAAATATGGAGATAAGGCCATGAGAACTAAACCATTGATATGTCTTGTAATCATCACACTGGGGCTGGTCATATTCGGGTATGCCTCTGCAGAAACAATCCAAGTGAATTATCCCAATTTGCTCTTGATTAACGCTGAAGCAGTGGAAGCATTTGTTCAGAAACATCCAGAGGCCACAATTGTTTCCGTCGATCCTGAGAAAAACGTCTGGTATGGCTCCACCTCGGAGCTTGCCACGGCGTTGATTACCCGGACACTTCAGGCTGACATCTTTCCAATAGAGACAAGCGTCAACAACTGGAATGTCATCATGGAGAAGGGGTTCTGCCTTGATCTTTCCTCCAGTGAGCTACTGATGGATGCGATAAACCAAATGTATCCACAAATTAGGGAACTGCTCATGAAGGATGGTCATCTCTATGCTTGGCCTCAAGGCTTCACATTTACTTACATGCAGGTTGTAGAGGATGTATGGTGTGAAGCGGGATACACGCTGGAGGACGTGCCAAAGAGCTTTCCAGCCCTGCTGGACTTCCTGGAGACCTGGTGCGATCGTGTTGAAGCGGATCCTTACCTGAACGTCCGGGTCATGGGTGGGTTGCAGGAGCAGTCGATGCTCACGCCAGACTTCTATTCCTCCTGGCTGCTGGAGCTGCTGATGAAGGAAATTGTCATGCAGCAGCAGTACGCTGGAAAGCCCCTGAGCTTTGGTGACGCGAACACCGTGGCATTGATGCAGCGATGCCTGGATGTGGGAGCGCGCATTGTGGCGCTGGAAAGCAATAGCAGTTCATCGCTGGAGGGGCTGTTCTTCTCCACGACGTGGAATGTGTTGCCCGATACAGAGAAACACATCGTGTATCTGCGTCTGGATGAAGCGCAGCCCATGCTGACCCGAGCCTACGTGGATTTGCTGGCGGTCTATGCAGGCACAGAGCATCCGGAGCTGTGCATCGACCTGCTGGAGTGCCTGATGACAAACCCATCGCCCTATCTTGCCATTGACCAGTTCTGCTACCCGGACGCAGAGCCCCGGTATATGCTGGGTTACGAGGAAAACCTTGCGGAAGCAAAGGAGAAGATTGCCCTGCTGACAGAACAGCTTGCTGATGAATCGCTGGCACTGGAGGAGCGGGAGGCGCTGGAGGTACAACTGGAAAGGTGGGAACACAGTCTGGAGACAACGGAGTCGCAAAAATGGAAGGTCTCCCCGGAATCCCTGGAGAGCTACAAGGGGTGGGTGGACAGGCTGTATTTCCCTGAGCCCAGTATCTTTGAGGAGACGCAGATCGGTTCCCAGTTGTACAGTCTCCGACATCAGGTGTGCAACGGTGTCATCACCGTGGAGCAGTTTGTAAAGCGTTTGGACGAGTTGGTGCGGATGGCGCAGGAGGAAGCGAAATAACGGAGGTGTTCTGCGTGCTGATGAACGGAAAGAAGCTGTTTTGCGTGTCGCTGGTGATGCTGCTGTGTGCTGCGAACAGCTTGGCTGTGGCAGAAAGCGTGGAGAATGGGCTTACGTGGGTGTTCCGGCTGGACGGAAACACGCTCGATGAAAGCCTGTTGCTCCTGACGGAGCCGCAGGAGCCGGTAACGGTGGCATGCGGCGGAGCGCTCGTGACGCTGGAGGGGGTGGTGTACGACGGCGTGTGCCTGTTCACCTCCTCGGTGATTGCTCCGGAGGACGCGTCCCGATACCTGGTGATGCCCGCGACCGCTGACCCCTATGAGCTTGTGCGTGGGGGCCATGGCGAGGGGCTGCGGGAGGATGACCGAACCTTTGCTCAGGCAGCAAAGGAGGACGGCAAACAGATTCTCCGTGTGGATGCCTATCCCCTGGAGTGCGATGACCTGGGTTGTTACTGGATGGATTATCGGCAGGATGCGGGGATTACCAGCACAATCATTGCTTACGGTGCCTTCGGATGGATGGAGGAGGAAGTGACGATCACGCTACAGGTGCGCGTTAATACGATCGACCCCACCACCATGGCGGAGGGAGAAGCGGAGTGCGAGATGGTGTCCGTCCCTGTGCACTGTCTGGGCGACATAGAGACCCGCACCTACCGCGCCGGGCAGGCGAACGAGCTGCGGTATGAAACCCTGACGCTGGTGAAAACGCCGCTGACGACCTATGTATATGTGGATGGAAGCCATGAAAAGTCCGTGGGTGCCGCGATACGGAATGAGCAGGGAGAGGCCTATCCGGCCGGCATGTCGATGGACGGCTATGTCACGCTGGACATGGAAGCACTTCCGGAGACGGTGCTGGTGGAGGATGTGGCCTTTGTGGCGGATAAATAGACGGCGGCCTTCCTGATGCTCATATCATCGCCCCTGTTTGTTGACGGCATGTCAATGGACAGGGGCGATGGTCTGTAGTATCATTCGGAGCGGAGGGGGCGATAACCATGGACATGGGCGAGATGATCCGGAGAAGGCGCACGGCGCTGGGCATGACACAGGAGCAGGTGGTGCAGCGGCTGGGCGTGACCGCGCCGGCGGTGAACAAGTGGGAGCGGGGCGTAACCTGTCCGGACATCGGGCTGCTGCCGGCGCTGGCGCGGCTGCTGGAGACAGCTGTGTGCGCTGCTGGACATGAACCCGGTCTGCGGCCTGTCGGCGGAGATGATCCTGGCGCTCAGGCGGCAGGATGCGACGGTGGCCCTTGACCTGCTGGAGCGCATCCTGCGCACGGTGCAGATACCCTGGTCGGTGGAGACATCCGTGCTGTACCGGTACGCAAAGACCCGCGCCGCCAGCATGGCGGGCATGGCGCAGGCCATCCTGCGGGAGGTTGAGGCGGATGAGCATGCCGCCTTTCTGCGTGAGGCGCCGGGCTGGGAGGCGCTGAAGCAGGCCTTCGACGGGGAGGGCGCGCAGGTCTAACCCGCCAGGGTGGCGCATAGGCTGTACCACCGCAACATCGAAGGAGGTACAGGCTATGACACAGACTCGAGCTGTCCGGCATCGCGCCCGGAGGACGCGTGGTGCCCAACCCGTCTGGATGACGTGGCTGATGGGGCTGGGGGCCGCTGTGCTGGTCACGCTGCTGGGCGTGGCGGTCTTTGCGCTGCTGATGCAGTGGATCCGGCCCTCGGATCAGGTGATCCGGGTGTTCAATCAGGTGCTGAAGCTGCTGTCCATCGCCGCGGGCGTCTGGGTCGCGGTGGGACGCTCGGGCGAGGGCGGTCTGCTTCGGGGTGCCCTGATCGGGCTGGTGTACATGACCCTGGGCGTGGCGATGTATGCCCTGCTCACCGGGCAGGGGGCACCGGTCGCGTCCTATCTGGCGGATGCGGGCATGGGCGTGGCTGCGGGCGGCATCGTGGGTCTGCTGCTGGGGCGTACAGCATGAGAATGGGCCCGGTACCCCGGGAGCCTTCACAAATTTGCAAAGATTTTGGCGGAAATGATTGCAAGGACGCCGAAGTTGTTGTATAATATCCGCATACCCTAACAATAAAGGAGTGTATCCCCCATGAAGCATATTGACACCATCCAGAATCCCTGCCTGAAGGAATCCCTGTGCCATGGCGGCTGCGGCGAGTGCCAGGCCTCTTGCCAGAGCGCCTGCAAGACCAGCTGCACCGTGGCGAACCAGTCCTGCGCCAACAAGGAGAACAGCGCTGTGCTGGCCGGCACCGACGCGAAGCTGAACCGCAACTTCAGCAGGAAGTGAGACGCGCAAGCGCGTGACGCAGCTTTGGCTGCCTGGAGGAATGGCTTCCTCGAAAAGGGCGGGAGACAAATTTTCTCCTACCCTTTTTTGTGGTCGGGCAGGCAAGCAGTAACGATTTGGGAGGAAAATCTGTGATTCATACGTTCAAGGCTGTAGGACAGCCCATGCTTCTTGATGTCGGCAGCGGCGCTGTCCATGCCATTGACGAGCTGGCCTACGATGTGCTGCAACTGTGGAACGACAAGGCGCCGGAGGAGATCAGGCAGCAGCTTCTGGGCCGCTACACCGCGGCGGAGCTGGATGAGGTTATCGGCGAGCTGCGGCAGCTGGAGGAGATCGGTGCGCTGAACGCGCCCGACAATTATGATGACGTGAAGCAGCTTCAGGAGCCCGGCGTGGTGAAGGCCATGTGCCTCCATGCCGCCCATGACTGCAACCTGCGCTGCAAATACTGCTTCGCCGCCACCGGTGACTTTGCCATGGGCAAGCGGATGCTGCTGCCCTACGAGGTGGGCAGGAAGGCGCTGGACTGGCTGGTGCAGCACTCCGGCAAGCGGAGGAACCTGGAGGTGGACTTCTTCGGCGGCGAGCCGCTGATGAACTTTGAGGTGGTCAAGCAGCTGGTGGCCTATGGTCGGTCGCTGGAGGAGCCCTACAACAAGCACTTCAAGTTCACCATCACCACCAACTGCGTGCTGATGAACGACGAGATCATCGACTTCATCAACCGGGAAATGTCCAACGTGGTTATTTCCATCGACGGGCGCCCCGAGGTGCACAACCGGATGCGCCCCACCGCCAACGGCAAGGGCAGCCTGGACATCATCATGGAGAAGGCGCTGAAGTTCGCCCAGGCCCGTGGGGACAAGGAGTACTATGTCCGGGGCACCTTCACCAAGTACAACAAGGACTTCGGCAACGACGTGCTGTATCTGGCGGATCAGGGCTTTGAGCAGCTGAGCGTGGAGCCGGTGGTGACCGACCCCAGCTGCGAGTACGCGCTGACCGAGGAGGATCTGCCGGAGATCTGCGCCGAGTACGAGCGGCTGGGGCAGATCTACATGGATCGCCGCGCCAACGGCAAGTGGTTCAACTTCTTCCACTTCATGGTGGATCTGGAGGGCGGCCCCTGCCTGCGCAAGCGCCTGACCGGCTGCGGTGCCGGCAACGAGTATGTGGCGGTGACCCCCGAGGGGGACATCTACCCCTGCCATCAGTTCGTGGGACGCAGGCAGTATCGCATGGGCTCCGTGCTGGATGACTCCTTCGACCGGGCGCTGCAGCAGCGCTTCGCCGCCAACAACGTGCTGTCCAAGGAGAAGTGCAGGGACTGCTGGGCGCGGTTCTACTGCTCCGGCGGCTGTCTGGCGAATGCCGATGCCTTCAATCATGACATCACCAAGCCCTTCGACACCGAGTGCCAGATGGAGCGCAAGCGCCTGGAGTGCGCCATGGCCATCTATGCCCGGGAGAAGAAGGCCCGCGAGGAGCGGCAGGCGCAGCAGGACGGGCAGAACTGAGGCGCGGCTGCGCCCGGGACACGACCGAATGGATGAGGGAGGCGACCATCATGCAGGCACCCATCAGGCATCTTTCCGAGGAACGCAAGGCACTGGAGCGGCTGATTGCCCGGGCAGTGATTACCATCGTCACGCTGGTGGCGCTGGTGGTGCTGGTGCCCGTGGCCTGGGACAAGCTGTCGCCCTTCATCGTCTGCGTGCCCGTGGCAGCCATGCTGCAGCCCATCATCCGGTTTCTGCAGCAGAAATGCCACTTCCGGGCGGCGCCGGCGGTGCTGCTGCCGGTGCTGGTGGTGGTGGCGATCGCCTGCGGCGTGATCTACTGGTTCGCGTCCTTCGGCCTGGAGCAGGTTGCCAACCTGATTGCCAGCGCCCCCACGCTCATCAGCGACACCATCGGCTTCATCCGGGCGGCCTTCAATCGCCTGATTGAGAGCATGGACACGCTGCCCGTGGAGACCATCACCTGGCTGCAGACCGGCGTGGAGGATGCCCTGAAGTGGCTGTCCACCAACGGCATGGCGCTGGTGGCGCAGGTCGCCAGCTATGCCGGCAAGACCGCCGCCGGGCTGCCCTATGCCTTCGTGTACCTCAACTTCCTGGTGATCGGACTGTACTTCGTCACCAAGGAGTATGACGCCATCCGCGCCAAGCTGCCCGGCGGGCGCGCGCATGACCCCAACACCAACGCCTCCCGCCTCACCAAGGCGGCGGTGTTCGGCTCCCTGGGCTACATCCGGGTGCAGGCCACCTATGGCCTGATCTCCCTGGTGGTAGGCTGGATTTACCTGCAGGCCTGCGGCTATCCCTACGCCTGGCTGATCGCCTGCTGCGCGGCCTTCCTGGAGTTCCTGCCGCTGTTCGGCAACGGCACGCTGTATATCCCCTGGTCCATCATCGCGTATGTGATCGGCATGAACACCGTGGGCACCCAGATTCTGGTGCTGTACCTGCTGCTCATCACCTTCCGTCGCATCACCGAGCCCCGGCTGATGAGCGCCAACATCGGCGTATCGCCGCTGCTGAGCCTGGTCGGCATGTTCGTGGGCATGCGCATCGGCGGTCTGCTGGGCCTGATGGGCGGCCCCGTGGTCATGACGGTGCTGGTGACGGTGGTGCAGGGCCACTATCTGGACAGCATCATTCGCGACATCCGCCTGCTGCTTTCCTACCTGCGGCGCCGGTGGGATCTGCCGGATCCCTGGGCCGACAAGGCGAAGGAGAACGAGGACGCGGCGGCGGTGGACGGCGAAACCGGGGAGAAGCCCGAAAAGCCGTCGACCGGGGCCGAAAGGCCCGGCAGCCGGACGGGCGGGCACCGGAAGAGAAACCGGCAGAGCAAATGAAAAGTGGACGGCCTGCCGCGGAGAGAAGCGAAATTCTCCCGCGGCAGGCCTTGCCTTTCCGGAAAAAAGATGCTATACTTCTCCCATACACGGTGAACAGGAACGCTGTGCGTCCCCTGCGCAGAGAGCCGCGGGCTGGTGAAACGCGGACGGGTCGGAGGCATGGCTGCTCGCCTGGGAGTGTCCGGAGGAATCCGGCGGTGGCGCCCGATACAGCGCAGTCGAGTGGTCAGGCTCCGCGCCTGACAAGCAGAGTGGTACCGCGAAACAGATGCGAACGCGCCGTTTCGTCTTTGCAGCAAACAAGGATGGAGCGGCTTTTTCTGTGCCGCTCACGGAGGAGGTACATCATGAAGGTCAATCCCTACAATCCCGCAGAGATCGAGCCGAAATGGCAAAGGATCTGGGAGGACACCCACGCCTTTGAGGCCGAGGACGACCACAGCAAGCCCAAGTTCTACGGGCTCATCGAGTTCCCCTATCCCTCCGGACAGGGTCTCCATGTGGGTCATCCCCGCTCCAACACCGCCATGGACATCATCGCCCGCAAGCGCCGCATGGAGGGCTACAATGTGCTGTTCCCCATCGGCTGGGACGCCTTCGGCCTGCCCACGGAGAACTACGCCATCAAGAACAAGGTGCATCCCGCTGCGGTGACGAAGAAGAACATCGACCACTTCCGCGAGCAGCTGAAGATGATCGGCTTCTCCTTTGACTACAGCCGCGAGGTGGATACCACCGATCCCGCCTATGTGAAGTGGACGCAGTGGATTTTCCTGCAGCTCTACAAGCACGGTCTGGCCTACAAGTCCAAGATGCCCGTGAACTGGTGCCCCTCCTGCAAGTGCGGCCTGGCGAACGAGGAGGTCAAGGAGGGTAAGTGCGAGCGCTGCGGCGCGGAGGTGACCCACCGCGTCCGTACCCAGTGGATGCTGAAGATCACCGCCTATGCCCAGAAGCTGCTGGACGGTCTGAACAGCGTGGACTTCATCGACCGGGTGAAGGTGCAGCAGACCAACTGGATCGGCCGCTCCGAGGGCGCGGAGGTGGACTTCTGCCTGACCGTGCCGGGTGAGAAGGTGCGCATCTACACCACCCGCCCCGACACGCTCTTTGGCGCCACCTACATGGTGCTGTCCCCGGAGCATCCGCTGATTGAGAAGCTGAAGGATCAGATCACCAACTACGATGCCTGCGTCGCCTACCGCGAGGCCGCCGCCCGCAAGAGCGACTTTGAGCGCACCGAGCTGGCGAAGGACAAGACCGGCGTGCAGCTGGAGGGCATCCGGGCCATCAACCCCGTGAACGGTCAGGAGATTCCGATCTGGCTGTCCGACTATGTGCTGATGACCTACGGCACCGGCGCCATCATGGCGGTGCCCGCCCACGACACCCGTGACTGGGAGTTCGCGAAGAAGTTCGGGCTGCCCATGGTGGAGGTCGTTGCCGGCGGCGATATTGAGAAGGAGGCCTACACCGACATTCAGGACGGCGTGATGGTCAACTCCGGCTTCCTGAACGGCATGAAGGTGAAGGAGGCCAAGGCCGCCATCATCGACAAGCTGGTGGAGATGGGCGTGGGCGAGCGCAAGGTCAACTACAAGCTGCGTGACTGGGTGTTCTCCCGCCAGCGCTACTGGGGCGAGCCCATCCCCATGGTGCAGTGCGAGAAGTGCGGTCTGGTGCCCGTGCCCGAGGAACAGCTGCCCGTGCTGCTGCCCAACGTGGAGCACTACGAGCCCACGGACGACGGCGAGTCCCCCCTGTCCCGCATGACCGACTGGGTGAACACCACCTGCCCCTGCTGCGGCGGCCCCGCCCGGCGCGAGACCGACACCATGCCCCAGTGGGCGGGTTCCTCCTGGTACTTCCTGCGCTACACCGACCCGCACAACGACAAGGCGTTCGCCGGTCAGGAGGCGCTGGACTACTGGATGCCCGTGGACTGGTACAACGGCGGCATGGAGCACACCACCCTGCATCTGCTCTACAGCCGCTTCTGGCACCTGTTCCTGCATGACATCGGCGTGGTGAAGGCGCCCGAGCCCTATCAGAAGCGCACCAGCCACGGCATGATTCTGGGCGAGAACGGCGAGAAGATGTCCAAGAGCCGCGGCAACGTCATCAATCCCGACGATGTGATCCGGGAGATCGGCGCGGATGCCTTCCGTCTGTATGAGATGTTCATGGGCGCCTTTGACCAGGCGATTCCGTGGTCCACCAACGGCGCCAAGGGCTGCCGCAAGTTCCTGGAGCGCGTGTGGCGCCTGCAGGAGATGATGGTGGAGGGCGATACCTACTCCGACAAGCTGTCCGCGCTGATGCACGAGACGGTCAAGAAGGTGTCCGGTGACTACGAGCAGATGAAGTACAACACCGCCATCGCCGCCATGATGAGCCTGGTGAACGAGCTGTACGCGGTGGGCAGCGTGACCCGGAAGGAGCTGGAGACGCTGCTGCTGATCCTGTCCCCGGTGGCGCCGCACATCTGCGAGGAGATGTGGCAGAACCTGGGCCATGCGCAGCCCATCCACCATCAGCCCTGGCCCACCTGGGACGAGGAGGCCATGAAGCGGGCGGAGGTGGAGATCGCGGTGCAGATCAACGGCAAGGTGCGCGGGCGCATCATGATTCCCGCCGACCTGACCCGTGAGTCCGCGTCCGTGGAGCTGCCGAAGCACCCGGAGGTGCAGCGCCTGGTGGGCGACAAGCAGATTGTCAAGGTCGTGTTTGTGCCGGGACGTCTGCTGAACATCGTGGTGAAATAATTGCGCCGGGAAGGGTGCCGGCTGCAAGAAAACGGCCCCTTCCCTCGTTTCATAGGTACCAACCCCTCTGGAGGTGATTCCCTGATGAAGCGTATGCTGGCGGTGCTGGCGGCGCTGGTGCTGACGCTGGGCGGCCTTCCCGCCGCCCGGGCGGAGGATGTGTGCAGCATTGATGCCTCGGTAGTCCCGGGCACGGTGAGCACCGAGCAGTCCTACCTCCGCGTTACCTGTCCGCTGCCGGAGGAGACGGAGGTCGTCCTCAGCGTCTTTGACGCGGGCGGCAGCCTGTGCTATCAGCGCAGCTACGGCCTGTGCAGCGGCTCGTTCCGCTCCGAGGACATCTATCTGAGGCTGTCGGGCGGCAACACCCGCTATCAGGTCAGCCTGAGCGCCGGGAACGCCTGCTATGCCTTCGAGGTGCTGCGGTGCATGCCCCGGCTGAACGGCAACGCGGCCTGTGCCGTGGGCTATCCGCTGAGCAGCCTGACCGGGCGCGACAGCTGGCAGTCCGCCACGCTGCTGGACGTGGCGGCGCTGGAGGGCAGCTCCCGGACGGTGGCGCTTCATGCCAGCGGTGCCTATGAGTTGGGTACCGTCACCTTCTCCGTGCACCGGGGTCAGCTGACCGTGTCTGCGTCGCTTTCCGGCGGTGTGGACGGTACCATCGACGATGCGCAGGTCTTTGTGGCGCTGAACGCCGCCGATGCCGGTGCCCTGGGCGGCAAGCGGTTCGCCGGGCTCACCGGTAGGCTGGATCAGGCCATCGACCTGGAGGGCGCCGCCTGTGTGGCGGTCTATGTGAAGCTGACCGTGTCCTTCGACCCCACCGGTGTGCCGGGCAGTCCCCGGGTGGAGCTGGACGGGCAGGAGGCGCTGTGGCAGCACCTGCAGGAGATCACCGCCAGCGAGGCCGTGGGCTGAGGAGGAGAACCCATGCGGGAAATACAGCTGAAGCGGGTGTACCGCCACTTCAAGGGAGACTGCTATCTGGTGGAGGACGTCGCCCGCCACTCCGAGACCGGCGAGGAGATGGTCGTCTACCGCAAGCTCTACGGCGACGGCAGCCTGTGGGTCAGACCCCTGGCGATGTTCCTGGCGCCGGTGGACCGGGACAAGTACCCCGACTGTCCGCAGCGGTGGCGCTTTGAGCTGCTGGAGATCGAAAGCGTCGCCGGTCATTCCTGAATCCCGTTCGTGGCGTGTCCACGATTGACGGATCATACGAATTCTCAATCAAAATGTTCCATTCGCACAGCGCCTTTTCCGCTATGGCTTTGCTTCGTGCCGCTCACTTCACTCAGCTTTGCCAGAACGAAAAATTCGCCGTGTCCGGTGCAACATTTTTCATGAGAATTAGGATAACACAAACGATACAGGAGGTAGCAACATGAGAATTGCCCTGATGAACGAGAACAGCCAGGCCGCCAAGAACGGCCTGATCGAGACCACCCTGCGCAAGGTGGTGGAGCCCATGGGCCACGAGGTGGTCAACTACGGCATGTACGCGGCGGACGAC
>JAEDKS010000071.1 GCA_016295665.1 Clostridia bacterium | reverse complement strand
CTCCGCGTCCGGGGCAGCGGGCGCGGTGTCCGGGGCGGTCTCCGGGGTGTCCTCCGTCAGCAGGGACAGGGACGCCGCGTGACGCCAGGCCCCCAGCCGGGTGTCCCGCTTCACGGTGGGGACGGTGCAGTGGACGATGACGAGGGGCGACACGCGCAGCACCACGCCCACGTGGTAGTAGTCCCGTCTGTCCGCGTCCCCGGCGTAGGTGGCGGGGAGGGCGTACCCCGCCTCCCCCGGGGCGCGGGACTTGAACACCAGCTCCCCGGGGGAGAGCTGCGCGGCGGAGGTCACCTGCCTGAGATTGGTCACGGCCCGCCGCGCCGTCCAGTTGGTGCCGTGGGTGCCGGGCCAGGAGACGCCCCCGCGCCGCAGGGCACCGATCACCAGCCCGATGCAGTCGCAGGTGCCGTCCGCGGCGCTGCCGCCCAGGCGGTAGGTGGGGTGCTCCGCCTCGATGGCGAGCACCCCGGCAAGAAGCTGTTCCCGATTCATGCCGCACCCCCTCACACGCCCACGGCGGCGCGCAGCAGGGCGATGAGGTGGGTCAGGTCGGCGTGATGGGTGACCGACACGTCGCCGCCGCCCCGGAGGAACAGCTGGTTCAGCCCCGTCACCGCCCGCACCCCGGGCAGGGTCAGCGCCCGGGTGACCGGGGCGGCCAGCTCGTACACCGCCGTGACCGGGGTGCCCGCCGCCGCCTGCGCCGCGAGCCACGCCGCCAGCGCCTCGGGGGTGCGCAGGTCGCTGAGCAGGTACAGGTGCCCGTTGGCGGCGTAGGCGCTGTGGAGCGCCGTCAGCCCCGCGTAGGCGCTGCGGCTGTAGCTGCCGTGGGAGAACAGGCCCCCGTGCCCCGCGACCACCGTGGGCTTTGCCACGTTCAGCACGGCGTAGCGGTACACGCCGCCGCTGCTGCCCTCCGGGGACAGGGTCTCCGCGCCGGTCAGCACGCAGCCGCCGTGGGTGACGGTCAGCGTGCCCGTGGCCCAGTCCAGCACCCCGCCCCAGCAGGTCTCGCCCAGGGCCACCTTCCGGGCGGTGCCGAAGGGGGAGAGGGCCGTGGCGGTGCCGCCGGGCTCCACCTGCACCTGCCAGGTGCCGTCCAGAACGCCTGTGCGCGCGTCCACGCCGCCCGGGGCGGTGTCGTGGCGCAGCAGCACGGACAGCGTGCCGCCCTCGGGCACGGTCACCGTCCGGGGCGCGGCACAGGTCACGGGCAGGGGCGGCCCGCCCACCGACACGAACACCGACGCCACCTCCGTGCCCGGCACGTCCGTGGACACGGTGCACGTCTCGCCGGGCACCCCGGGCAGGTCGAACCGGGCCAGGGTGCCCGTGTCCCCGTCCGGGGCGAAGGCGGGGCAGAAGCGGTTGCGCCCGGTGCGGCACAGCACCGCCGTCTCCGCGCCGGACAGGGGCCGCACGTTGTCCGGGGACGCGGCGCCACCCCCCGCCTGATGGGCGGAGAGCACCGCCCGGGGCAGCAGCGCCGAATCCGTCTCGGGCCAGCAGAGGGCCACGGGCGCGGGGGAGGTGGTCTCCAGCAGGGCCGCCGCTCGGCTCTCCTCGAGGGCGGCGGTGCGCTCCTCCAGCGCGGAGAGGCGGTGGAGCGCCTCGTCCGCCCGGTCACCGGCCCGGCAGGCGATGTTCAGCCGGTAGTGCTGCTCCCACGCCCACTCGTCCCCGGCGGTGACGGCATAGCCCGGGCCACAGTAGCTGAAGTACACCTTGTTGTACAGGTCGGCGGTGTTCTGCACGAAGCTGACGCTGCTCTCCGGCTCGTTTGTGATGCGGCAGGTGACCTCCGCCTCCACGCCCGTCTCCCGGGAGCGGAGGAAGTAGCGGGTCATGCCGTGCGCCTTGAGATGGGGCCGGCCCGAGAAGCCGGGGGAGCTGATGTCGTAGACCGTGAAGTCCCGGTCGTCCCAGCACTCGCCGGTGATGAGGTGCGGGGTCACCGCGTCATGGCCCCGCAGGATGGGCAGCATACAGACGTAGCTGTAGTCGCACACCGCGTCCACCAGCCAGCGCACCCGCTGCGCGATGCGGATGCCCTCGGCGGAGATGGCGTACACCCGCTCGTGGATGCCCACGGGGGTGGTCTCGTCGGCGGGGTCGTAGAGCGTGGTGGTCTCGCGCAGGCTCAGCTCCCGGCAGTCCTCCACCGTCTCGCCGGGCACCCAGCGCACGCCGTTCACCGTGAAGGCGGCGCGGGTCATCATCTCGCTTCCGTGCTGCTTGCCGCCGATGAAGTCCGATCGGCCCTGCAGCATCAGCGCCATCTCCCACTCGCCGTCGGAGACCAGGGGGAACAGCACCTCCCCGTCCGCCACCGCGTCCGCCGCGCCCAGCCGCCAGCAGTCCGCGTGGAGGGCCGTGTCGCTGATGTGGACGAGGGTGCAGC
The DNA here is from genome assembly GCA_016295665.1 of Clostridia bacterium. GTDB lineage: Bacteria > Bacillota > Clostridia > Christensenellales > Aristaeellaceae > HGM11604. Next base: position 8,737 of record JAEDKS010000071.1, on the reverse strand, counting down.
GGATGGAGGTGCCGGCGCGGTCGGTGGGCAGGAGCAGCGTAACGCTGTCCCCGGTGCTCTCCAAGGGCAGCACGGGGCCCGTGCGGGGCAGCTGCGCGGCGATCTGCGCCAGCTGCGTGCCGCCCAGCACCACGCCCTCCGCCAGGCGCACCTGCGCCAGCGCGTAGTCGGACAGCAGGCGGAAGTCCGCCCCCGCCGCCACGGTGACGCACAGGGTCTGCCCCGCCTTCACCTGCAGGGGCGCGTCGGAGGCGGGCAGGGTGTTCTCGCTCTTGTAGCAGCGGTAGCGGGCCAGGAAGCCGTCCGGCACGGCCTCGCTGCCCCCGTACACCGCCAGGGACAGGTAGTGATCCGCGTCCGGGTCATCCGCCCAGAGCCGGAAATCGCAGCGCGCCGTGTGGACGTAGCTGTCGAACGCTTCGGAGAGCACCAGGCTGCCCTTTCCGTCGGCGTAGCAGCCGGGATGGGAGGTCCACAGGGACTGCCCGTCGGTCAGCTCGGCGTCGCCGCCGGGGATGACGAGCGCCTGCTCCAGCGTCTGCACGGTGCCGAGGGGGCCGGACAGGCTGTCGCGCACCTGCTCCAGCTGGTTTTCCCCAAGCCGCAGGCCGGAGGACAGGGACGGGGCTTCCAGCGGATCGTCGGACATGAGGGCGAAGTCCTCCCCGGCGTGCACGGACAGCGCCAGCACCAGCGCGGAGGTCACCTGCAGGGGCGCGTCGGCGGTGGGCATGGTGTTCTCGGTCTTGTAGCTGCGGTAGCGGACGCGGAAGTGCTCCGCATCCGCCGCGCCGGTGTACACCGCCAGGGACACGTACTTCGACGCGGGCAGCTGCGCGGCGGCGGCGTAGAGCCGGAAGGGGTGCGCGGGGGTGAGCAGGTAGGTGTCGAAGGTCGCGTCCTCCAGCAGCGCGCCGCTGCCGTCCACGTAGCAGCCCGCCCGCAGCGTCCAAAGGCCGGAGACGGGGCCGGTCTCGTGCCAGCCGCTCCGCAGCAGGCGCTCCTCCAGCAGCGCCACCTCCTCCCGGGAGGCCAGGGCGTCATCCGCGTGGCGGCGGGCGGCGGTCAGCACGTCACCGTAGGCGGTGGGGATGGTGGCGGCGGCCTGCTGGTACAGGTTGTTCTTCACGCGGCTGGAGAAGCGCAGGGAGCGCGCCGCCGGGGGCACGTCCAGCACGTGGTGGGCCAGGGTCAGGCCCGTGCCCTCGTAGATGTTGCCGCAGGAGAGCACCAGCCCCTCCGCGTCGTAGAACGCGTAGCCGGAGGAGTCGCTGGCGGCGGCGGTCAGAATGTCCACCTGCGCCACGTAGCCGCCCGCCATGCCGATGGGCGCGGTGGCGGCGTACTGGCTGTCCACGGTGGGCAGGCCGGTCTGGTAGTCGATGCGGTAGCCCGTCTCCCAGCTGACGGGCAGCTGCACCATGGCGCGGCAGGCGTCCAGGGACGCGGCGGCGTCCTGGGCCTCCCGGGTGGCCTGCTCCATCTGCGCAAGGCGCGAGAGCAGGTCGTCCAGCGTGGGCACCACGTCGTCGCCGTCAATCACGGTCTCCGAAGCGGTGCCCGCCACGCTGACCTCCAGCCACAGGGCGGTGACGATGCTGTCCCCCTCGGAGACGCGCACCAGCAGGCTGCCGCGCCCGGGCACCTCGTAGCACGCCGGGGCCAGCACGAGCTGTACGCCGCCCGCCTCGGTCTCGCCGGTCATGATGACCGACGCGCCGTCTGCGCGCAGAAAGCAGCCGGTGACCCCGGTGATGCCCGTCACGCTTTCGCCGCCCCGGTGCAGCTGGACATGCAGGCGGTGGGCGCTGCGGTCGCCGCAGAGCAGCACGTCCCGCAGGGGACGGGGCGTGACCGGCGCAGCCAGATCCACGTCCCAGGTCCTGTCAAGAAGAATGGACAAGGTTTTCCCTCCTTTGTGTGCCGCTCATCGGATGCTGATGCGGCTGTTCATCTCCGCCAGCAGGGCGGAGGCCGACTGAAGCCGGTTGGCCATGGTCACCCGGACGCGCTCCGGCTCCCCGAGCACGTCCTCCCACTGCAGCGACACGATGCGCTCCCGCAGCCCGTCGCCCTCCCCGGGCAGAGGCAGGCGGCACACGCCGCCCACCCGCAGCCCGTCCAGGGGCTCGCCGGTGACGCTCCTGAGGGCCAGCGCGTCGGCCTCCACGGTCACCACCGGGGCGCTCAGGCGGTTCAGGGCGGTCTGGGCGGCGGCCTTCAGGGCGGCGGGGTCGTCCTCCTGCGCGTCCCGGTAGAGGCGCTCCACGCGCCCCCACACCGCTGCCCCGGGCGATACGAGGGACGCGCTGCCGCCGTTCACCTCCGCGATGGTCAGCCCGTCCTTGCCCAGGGGCACCATCACCGTGCACAGCTCGCCCCGGTCCACGGTCACCCGCAGGCCGGTCAGGTTGCGGCGCAGGCGCAGCTCGCTCTCGGGCGCGTCGTCCAGGGGCATCAGGCTCAGGCGCCAGGGCAGGGCGGTCTGGTCGGTGACCCACCGCCAGGCGCCCGGCAGGCTGTCCGGAATGCGCAGGATGGCCTCCAGCAGGTTCTCCTGCCCGAACAGGTAGCCCAGCCCCGCCGCCGCCGTGGCCTCGCCCACGGCCCACAGGCCCCCGGGCTGGAAGGTGTCCAGCAGGTCGGAGAGCACGTCAGCCACGGTCAGATCCTCCAGGACCACCGCGTCCCCCAGCTGCAGATACGCCTTCTGCACCCAGCCGGTGCTCTCGCCGGTGGAGGCCATGTACCAGCTGCCCCGGGAACCCACCACGGTCACCGTGTCCCCGGGGGAAAGGGCGGTGATGGTGTAGGAGGTGTTGGCGGTGCCCACCCGCAGATAGACCGTGCCCGAGGAGATAACCGTGGCGCTGGAGGGGAAGGGGCCCGCCTCCGCGTTGCGGGTCACGTAGGCCTGGGGCACGAAGCCCTGCAGGGCCCCCGCCGCCACCTCCAGCCAGCTGCCGCTCTGGGACAGCACGGACACGGGGGTGCCGGCGGGCAGGGTGCCCAGGGCGGCGGAGGAGGAGGACGCGCCCTCCCGCACCGTGACGGCGGCGTTCAGGAACGCGCCGGCGGCCACCTGCCCCGTGAGCCCGAAGCAGCCGTGGGACGCGGCGATCACGCTGTCCGCCAGCGTCCCCAGCCCGTGCTCCAGCCACACCCGGGTGGTGCCGCCCGTGCCGTGGTCGGTCTGCACGGCGGTGACCCGGAAGATGCCCGCGCTGCCCTCCGGGTCGTAGAGCTCCACGAAGTCGCCGCAGCTGACCTCGCCGCTCCCCGCCAGCACCATCTCCGCGCTGGAGAGGGGCGAGAGCGTTTCCTCCAGCGTCAGGCGCAGGGGCGAAAGCCGCTTCATCTCCCGCATCTGCCCGTCCAGCAGCCTCGGCAGACGTACGCTCACAGCCATCGCCCCCTCACGCGCATCTCCGCCTCGAAGGCGGCGCTCATGGTCACGCCCACGCTGCCCCGGCCCCCGCAGGGCAGCAGCAGCGCGTCGCTGCTGTCCGCGGTGCGGCAGGCCATGACCGACCGGGCCGTGCCGTCCGTGCCCACAACGCGCAGGGACAGCCGATCCAGCGCGTCCGTGTCCGCCGTGAGCGTCTCGCCGGGGGCCAGGGCCAGGCCGGTCAGGGTGAAGCGGGTGTCCCCGGACAGGAGGGTCACCGCGTCACAGGGGCTGTCCGAGACGTTCGTGACATGGGCGCTCACCGGCGCCTCCTCGGCGGTGCCGGGGGCGTAGAGGGTGCCCGTCACCGCCCCGTTGCCGGCGAGGGAGGTGCGGCTGGGGCGGATGTCCTGCCAGAAGGGCACCTCCCAGGCGGTGAAGGTCATCTCCAGTGCGTCGCCCCACCGCAGGGCGCTCTCCACGTCCGGCAGGGCGGTGCAGCGCACGGTCAGGAAGCGCCCGGGCCGGGTGGAAAGCTCCAGACGGGTACCCCGGCTCCAGCGCTGCACGGCCTCCATGGCCTCGCCCCGGCGAGCGGGGCTGCGGTCGCGCAGGGCGAAGCGGACGCGCACCTGCCGGGCGGCCCGGCGCTGTCCCAGCAGCAGGGTGCCCTGCCCCCGGGCGGGGCGGGCGGTGGCCCAGGTCATCTCCGGTGCGCGCTCCAGCAGATCCTCCACCGCCACGCAGGTGTCACCGCCGGACAGGGCCTCCCCGTCCAGGTGACAGTCAAAGCGGGTTCTCATCCGGTGTATCGCCTCCTGCGGGCGGCGCGCCCGATCTCATCGTTGACCGTCCGGGTCACCAGCCGCCCCACGGCCTCCCCGTCCAAAGCGGGGGCGGAGGGGAGCGCGTCGGCGGCCCCGGGGACGGCGGGGGCGCTGTCCACCTCGGAGAGCGCCCCGGAGGGCAGGCCCGTGTCCGGGGGATACAGGCCGCTGTCGGCAAAGGACAGGGCCTCCAGATGGGCCTGCATGCGGCGCAGCGCCTCCTGCGCCCGCTCCAGGCTCTGCCTGAGGGTCATCTGCCGGCTCACTCGGGCCTCACCTCCCGCAGCAGGCGCACCACCATGTTGCGCACAGAGCGGGCGCTGCAGTGGGGGTGGTGGATGGCGGAATGGCTCTGCCAGTCGGGGAAGTCCAGCACGTTGCCCTCCTTGCCCCGGTGGGCCGAGGCCAGCTCCCAGAGCATCTGCGCCTCGAAGTCAGCGCGCATCTCGTCCCTCGCCTGCCGGTAGAGCAGCGCCGACAGGGCGTCCATGGTCACCGGATGGGTCAGGCCGCTCACCGCGCACAGCACCGCATCCTGTCCCCAGATGCGGCAGAGGACGAAAAAATCCCAGATGTCCTCCGTCCAGCACATCCGCAGGGCCGCCATGATGTCCGTGCTGCTGCCGGCGGAGACCTGCTCGGGGGTCAGCCCCGTCAGGATGCCGGTGATCTGGCACATGTCCTCCCAGTGGGTGCCCAGCAGCGTGGGCACCAGGCACTCCAGCACCCGGGCCCAGGCCTTCGTCAGGGACACCTCGCTCAGGTCGCGGTCCAGCAGCCGGTCGAGGGCCTTCTGCGTCCGGGGGTCGTTCAGAATCCTGCACAGGGGCGGGGTCAGCTCACAGAGGGTGTGCACCAGCTGCTCAGTGGTCATTTCGTTCAGTTTTGCCATGGTTGATTTCCTCCTTATGTTCGTCTGTGTGCCCGGCGTTGCCGGGGTGGTTCATGGGGATGGATGCGATTTGCCCGCGCCGCCCGGGCGCGGGGCAGGGGATCAGGAGAAGAACACGATGCGGAAGGGGGCGGTGTCCTGCCCGGGCTCCACGGCGTGGGCCCGGAACTCGAAGGGCAGCTCGCCCTCGCCCCGGTCGCGGAAGGTGAAGGCGGCACCCTTCACGTTCAAAACGCCCGTCAGCTCAATGAGCACCGCGCCCCGGGACGTGCTGCCGATCCAGCAGATGCGGGGCAGGTAGTCCGCCTCGGTCAGCGCCTCGCGGGCCTGCACCACCGTCACGCCGCCGGTGGCGGTCACGTCGGCGCAGACCAGAGCCCGGGCGAAGTTCTCGGGGGTGATCTCCAGCAGCGTGCCGGTCAGGCGCACGTCCCAGCCGTCGATCACCGTGCTGCCCACGAAGGGCGTGCGGACGCCGTCCGCCTCCAGCGAGCGGAGCAGGGGGCGGCAGATGAAGCTGCCCCCGCCCCGGGTGGCGCCCAGCAGGCCGCGCCCCGTGCGCACGGCCTCCTCGGCCCGGGCGACCAGGTCGGCGGCCCCGGTGGCGCCGTCAAAGTCAAAGTCCTTCAGAAAGACACCGGCCCCCAGCTGAAGCCGCTCCGGGGTGCCGCTGTGCATGCCAGTCAGCATTCGTCCAATTCCTCCTCTGCGTACAGATGCACCTCCATGTGCAGCGTGGCGCCGCACAGCCGGGCATCCTGTCTGTCCTCGGCCCGCTCCGACGCGCCCCGGAAGCACACCGCCATGCCGCCGGGAAAGCGGAGCAGCAGCCCGCCCTCCGGCAGCAGGGCGCGCATGCGGCTGAGCATGTCGGCGCAGGCCCCATGATTCTCCCGGAACCAGCAGGTGGCGGTCACGTCCAGCACGTCCGGGAGGCCGGCGGGCGTCATGTCCCATACGATGCAGGGCATTTTCGTGCCCGGGGGCAGCTGCCCCGCCGCCCGCACCGGAAGCCCCAGCTGCGACCAGAAGGTCTGCAGCGCCTGTCGAAGCGCCTTCATCCGGCCTCCACCAGCCTTTCCACGGGCACCTGGGCGAAGGGCTGACGGCAGCGGGCGGGGGCCATGTCCTCCCGCGAGTCGCCCAGCACCTGCCAGATCGCGCCGTCCCGCACGCGCCTGACCCGATCCTGCGGGTGGAGAATCACGCCGGGCTCGTGGGTGAGCACCCGGGTGACCAGCGCCATGGGCACCCCGGCGGGGCGGACGGAAACGGTGCGGGTCGTGGTCAGGCCGCCCAGAAAGAACACCTCCTCCGACCAGGAGCTGACCACGCCGCCCAGCCCGTCGGGCTCCTCCTCGCGGCGCAGCAGCAGAAAGTCCTCCCAGAAATCCGAGATCAAGTCAGCCTCACCCCCGCGTAGAGCCGGCGGTAGGGCAGCAGCTCGGAGCGGAACACGTCCTGCCAGCGCACGGCGAGGCCGCAGGAAGTGCGGGCCTGCTCGTAGCTGTAGGCGCCGAAGCTCTCCCGGCACAGGGAGGCGTCGGGATGCGCCTGCACCCATTCGTCGATCTCCCGGCACAGCTTCAGGAACGATTCGGGCGGGAACAGCAGCCAGAGGTACCCGCACCACCTTTCGTCCTGCGCGCCGGGAATGGCGCCGTTCTCGTCCAGCTGAAAGACGCCGTTGTTGTGCACGGAGCCGGACAGCGCCACCCACTGCCCGCTCTCCAGCACCACGCCGCACTCCAGCACGCCCCCCTTCATCGTGCATTCCTCCAGCGAGGGGGCCTCCTGGAAGTAGTTGCGCACCTCCGCCATTACGTCGGCAATGGTAACCTTCATAGAACAATCCTCCTTTCGGGGGAGCGGGAGCGCCCGCGTCAGGCGCCCCCGGCTCCCGCCAGGTCATCGTCAGGCGGTGATGGTGTGCAGGTAGACGCAGGCGGGCACGATCACTTTCGCGCCGCACAGGCTCAGGGCCTTGATGCCGTCATCGAAGCCCTTCTCGCGGCGGTAGGCCTCCATGCTGGCGATCTGCTGGGCGAAGGTGACGCCCTCCTCGGTCATGGCGACCAGCTCGTTGTTCAGGTCGTTGCTGATGTAGATGTCGAAGCCCGCCGCCCGGGCCACGGAGCCCTCCGCCAGCACCGCCTCGGAGAAGGCGCCGTTGCCGGTGATGAAGCGGCTGTCCAGCAGCAGCTCCGCCTCCAGGGTGGAGGGCATGATGAGCTTGCGGCCCGTGCGGGGCACGTTCAGCTTGTCCAGCGCGGTCTTGATGGACACGATCAGCTGGTACACGCCGCCCTCGGGGATGGCCCCGGAGGCCTTCGTGCCCGCGCCGGCGCGGATGACGGAGAGGATGTACTGCTCGGTGTCCTCCGCCAGCTTCACGCCCGCGTTGCGCATGGCGGCGTCGATCAGGTCGGCGCGGGCCTGGGCGGCGTCCACGTCGTTGATGTAGAAGTTGCAGTAGGCCGCGTGGTCGATGACCAGGGTGGTGTCGGTGCCGGAGAGCTGCTCGGGCTCCGCCAGATCCTCGCCGGGGGTGTAGCTGCGGACGGTGATGTCCGCCAGGTTGTTGATGTGCACGGTGTCGCCGCACTGGGCGATGTCGCCCTCCCAGTTGCGGTTGCACAGGCGGCCGAACACCAGCTCCTTGTGCAGATTCTCCTGCAGACGGGCACTCCAGACCTTGGGAATGAAATTGGTAACTGCCATAATTTGTTTCTCCTTTCGCCCTCAGGGCTTCATGGTCGTACGGGTTGATGATGATGTAGTTGGGAAGATGATGCGCGCGAAGGCGCGGGGGGCGGGACGGGGAGCGGGCTGCTCCGGGGTCACGCCGGGTCGCTCTGCACCTGGAGGAGCGTGTCCTTCAGGCTGTTCCAGTTGCGGTTGATTTCCTCCACCTCCATGGCCTGCAGTGCCTCGCGGGTCATGGGCGGCGCGGGGGAGAGGGGCGGCGTGAGGACGGGCACGCCCACCCGCTCGGGCCGGGAGAAGAACGCGCCGTAGGTGCGGTACACGTCCTCCACCAGCTCCTGGGCGTTGGTCACCCTGCCGTCCTCCACCTGCGCGGCCTCCGGGGGCACCGCCTTGAGCAGCAGCGGCACCGCCAGCGCGTTGGCGCCCCGGGCCAGCAGCGCGTCCCGGAGCGTCTGCTCCGTGAGAGACGCGCGCTCCCGGCGCTCCACCTCGGCGCGGTAGGTGTCGAAGGCCTGCTGCACCGCGTCCCGCTGCTCCGCCGCCGCCTCCAGGTTCGTCACCTGCTCCAGCAGCCGGTCGCGCTCGTCCCGCAGGGTGTCCCGCTCACCGGCGGCCTCCTGCCAGGCGTCCCGCTCCTGACGCAGGCTGTCCACGGTTTCCATGTGCAGCGCAATCAGCTGCTCGATGGTCTCCTGCGGCAGCCCCATCGCCTTGAGCTGCCTTCGTGTCATGGTCATGTTGCTTCACTCCTTCTTCGATTGGGGTACAAAAAAACCACGCCCGGCACAAGCCGCGCATGGTTCAGGGGAGCCCTCCGCGCATGGAGGGGGAACAGGGCAACGCTTTGCCCTATTTTTCCACGATACCAGTATAGCACATTTCGCTGTGACATGCAAGGGGTTTTGAGAAAAAAGGCAAACA